>JAAUUE010000021.1 GCA_012031635.1 Coleofasciculaceae cyanobacterium SM2_1_6
GGGGAGAGGGGACCTTTTCCCTCCTTTACCTCCCCCTTCTCCCCTAGGGGAGAAGGGGGGCGTGGGGGGATGAGAGCTTTTTCCCCTATTCACGCAAGAGGTCTATTGAACCGATCTCTCCTAATTCTGCTTGTTGGTTACTCTCCAAGACATTACCGATGAGTTTCCAGACCCAGATGCAGGAATCTTCCCCGGCGATGATGTCATTGAGTAGGAGTTATTTTGTCTGCCAGTATTTGTAGGCAGCGTAGGCAAGGGTGACAACTCCGGTGACGATCGCCGCTTCGTTGACCTCAAATTGGGGATGATGCAGGGGATAGTTGGGGCGATCGACAAAACCCACCCCCAGACGAAACATAGATCCCGGTGCTTGCTCTAGATATACCGAAAAATCCTCGGCTCCGAGGGACGGCTCTAAGAGTATCTGGACTCGATCGTTTCCCCATGCTTCCCGGGCAGCACTTTCTAAGATATTTGTTAAAAAAGTATCATTTTGTACCGAAGGCACACCCCGTTGATAATTTACCTGACAGGTGGCTCCGTAGATCTGGCAAACTCCTTGGACAATATTTTCAATCCATTGGGGCAGGTGAGCGTGGGTGTCGGGATGGAGCGATCGCACTGTTCCTACCAACTGCACCTGATCGGCGATCACATTGGGCGCTCTGCCCCCAGTAATTTTGCCAATGGTCAACACCACGGGTCTGAGGGGGTTTTGGGTGCGACTAATCGCCTGTTGCAGGGTTGTGATCACCTGCGCCGCAATCCAGATGGCATCGATCGCCTCGTGGGGTCTGGCTCCATGGCCAGATTCTCCTTGAATAATAATCTCCAGATCATCCGCCGCCGCCGTCAACGCCCCGTAGCGCAATCCCACCGAACCACCGGGAATCGAGGGAAATACATGGACACCCAAAATCCCCGCCACATTGTTCATGGCTCCATCTTTAACCATCCAGCTTGCTCCCTGGGCGATTTCCTCTGCTGGTTGAAACAAAAATCTGGTAGTACCGGGAAATAGACCCGGGATAGTTCCTTGTAATTGCGCCAAGACCATGGCTGTACCCAAGCCGACGGTGGTGTGGACATCGTGACCACAGGCGTGCATCACTCCCGGATTATGGGAAATAAATTCTAGCTTCGTGCGTTCATAAATAGGCAGCGCATCCATATCTGTCCGAATGGCGAGGACTTGTTGGCACAGCTTTCCCTTTGGGAAATCGCTCCCCTGAGCGCCTGCTAACTCCCCCACTACCCCCGTCCTACCCACAGTTTCCCACACCCGGACTCCACTAGAGGAAAGCACCCCCGCTACGTAGGCAGCAGTTTGGTGTTCCTGTCCACTCAGTTCTGGATGGGCATGGATATGGCGACGGATATCGATGAGGCGGGGAGCAAGGGTAGCGGCAAGTTCTTTGATTTGGGAGAGCATGGGTAGAAAATATTTAGGGGGAAGATGGGCAATGAATATTATAACTAGTACCCAAAATTAGTACCCAAAAAAATAAGGAGTAGGGAAAATAATACCCCACTCCTTATAATAGCTAACAAAAATATGGCTAACTTCCAGATTTGCCTCTCAAGCTAACCATATTCTGTAAATCTATTTAATCTGAATATCTTTAGCCCAAGGACAAGATATCTGGAAAATAGTAGTTAATTACAGCTAAAACCGAAGCCAAGCCAAACACTGTGACAACACCCAAAACTGGGGCGGTGGATAAATAGGTAACAAAATCTTTCATGGTATTCTCCTTAGATTCAAGCGATGATTCGAGAGACAAAAGTACAGAGGTACAGAATTAAAAACAACTACAAACTTAATTAAGCCATGGGTCTAATTTATACACGCCATTGATGCGCCTAATTAACTGTGCCTAATTAACTGTGCCTAATTAACGAGGAGAAACGGTGATTTCATCGTCAGCAGCCGTGAGTTTGCCAGAGAGGAGTTCCCCGATCGCCGCCACGGGCCATAACAGACCAGCCACGATCGACTTCATGGCTAGAGGTACATCAATAATGATTTCCTTCTCTTCGGGGTTTTTGCCTGCTTGGATGGCAATCAGGTAAGCCCGTCCTGCCCAACCAATGAAGCCAGTAATATAGAGGAAGAGGACACTAGGAATCAGAAATTCTCCAGCATGGCTGAGGCGACCATCCACAATTAAGCGGGGCAGACCATCGGCTTCACCGCAGAGTTGGTTAGCATAGCGAGCAAAACGTTTTTTGCCCGATTCAGGGTCAGCAGTGGTGTTCCGAGCGGCGGCAGCCCGTTTAACGAAGGCGGGAGAATCTTTACAGGGGACAAGTCCAGATACCGTTTCGACAGCATCAGCAGAGGCAAGGGGGGTGACACAAAGCCAAATCCCGATCGCTAGAAATAGAGCTAATAATTTTCTTTTCATGACTGTTTCCTTTTGTTAAGAAACTAAAATTTTCTTGTACAAAAACATAGTTTGCACTTCCCAGAATCATACCTGAAACTGGTTACAGACTTTTGAACATAAACTTTTATTAAGTAAAAACAGCAAGAATCAAGCTTTGTCCTGATATCATGCAAATAGTTAATTAATCACTACGGATTGCTTGGATTTAAGTTTGATTTCTTCTAAGTTTCTACAACTTCTTTGTTTCTCTGATATTTCTAATGTATTGCTAATTTTTTCTTGATCTCTTATGAGTAGCACTATCAATCCAACTAAATCTTCCCAATCTGCTATTTCTGGTCAGTCTAGTAACGCTAATTCCTCAGCCCGGTTGATGACCCAATTGGTCAATGGTCTGTTGGCGGTGAAACCCTTGGCAGCTTTAGCAAAACATCAGGCTCGATCGATGATGATTAAAAGAGCCGAAAGCATTGGTGTGCCTTGGACAGCCACGGTGCAGGAACTGGGGGAAATTAATTGGGAATCATACCTCCAGCAAGTCCAGAATCCCCAGATTCAGTACCCAGATTATTACCTGCGATCGTTCCATGCCTACGCTGAAGGCAATATGAGTTGGCAGGCAGCGTGGGAGGTGGAAGTGGCAGCCAAGGCAGTTCATGCAGGGATTTGGCAGGATGCCGGGAAGGAGGGCGATCGCAAGCTCCGGGATAGCTACCATCAGCTTTTATTAGAACATATCCCCCAAGCTCCAGAGATAATTGTCGATTTGGGTTGTAGCGTGGGCATGAGTACCGCCGCCCTCCAAGCCACCTATCCCCAAGCCCAGATCACCGGAGTAGACCTTTCTCCCTACTTCCTCGCCGTGGCAAACTACAACACCCAGCAGCAAAAAACTCAAGCCACAAACCAAGGTGGGGATCAAACTGAAAATTTAGAAAACAAGCCTGCTAACTATCAAGTTAACCCACAAACAACTCAATGGATACACGCTGCAGCAGAAAACACTGGTCTGCCCAGCAATTCCTGCGATCTGGTTTCGATTTTCTTGATGTGCCATGAACTGCCTCAGTCCGCCACCCTAAAGATTTTCCAAGAAGCCAAAAGATTGCTCCGCCCCCAAGGACATCTGGCGATCATGGATATGAATCCCCAGTCTCCCATCTATGCCCAAATGGCTCCCTATATTTTCACCCTGCTGAAGAGTACGGAACCTTACCTAGATCAATACTTTAGCCTTGATATCGAAGCCGCCTTAGTCCAAGCGGGCTTTCAATCCCCCCAAATTATTCCCAACACTCTGCGCCACCGGACGATTATCAGTCAACTACCCTAGTCCCGTAGGTTGGGGTGATGTGAGCATATCCAACAAGATGAGATACCAAGTTGGGTTTCGCTCCGATCTATCTAACCTACTAGCTTTGTTCTTGTGGTAACGGTTTTAACCACCATAACCTTCTAAAACTACCTCTAATTAGTTGGCTTGCGGATAATTGCTCCCCACCCCCACTGCCAAAAAAACTTGATCCGGGTTTTGAGGAGGTAGATTAACAAAAGCCCATTCAAGACCAACTCAAATCGACTAAACTCTCGTCCATAGTGGCGGGGATCCCAGTAGCTAAGGGGGCTGTTAAACCGGAAACTCCACTCTAGGGGAAATAAAAGCACGGGTCCATCGTCGGCATGGGTAAAGATATCGATCGCCGAATGCAAAAGACAAGCCCCCAAAAACCAAAATAACCAACGTTGACGAGAACCAATCCACTGTCGCTTGCGGGCAACGAGGACAATTCCAAGACCCAGAATCACTGGGGAATGGAGAAAATTGTGGCAACTGATCCACAGAGGATTGTGGAAATATAATTCATCAAAGAGATAATTGAAGGTATCCCCTAGACTCCAGCCAAGGATAAATCGATAGTAGATTATTCCTCCCAAAGATAGGATCCACAGGGGGAGGTCAGGGGCGATCGATCCCCAGAGAAAGGCGGGGCGATGAATTGGTACTCGTGGCAAGCCCTTATCTAGGGCAGCAGTAATAATCAGGTGAGATGGCGTATTCATTGCGGGCAGTAGGAAGGATGTTTTGTAGGATATTTTGGGTTAAATTCTAAGAAATTAGCAAAAAATATTAGTAGTAGGACTTAGGCAAAATAAAGTTTTAGGGGTAAGGCGGGCATTGCCCGCTACATCTAGAGTCTGTGCGTAAGTCCTGAGTAGGTAAAAATTAAGTATTTAAGGATTAGGGGATAATTAAAATGAGGAAATTACTTGTTTGGATAGGGGTAACTTTCCTTGTGACGAGAGGAAGCATTGCCTGCAAAAGTAGCCCTGTTACTGACCTTAATCCTGTGCAGAATCTTGTTAATCAATTCAATATAACCAGTATCGACCAACTCCTGCAAACTAAGCCCCGGAATATGGTAGTTACTCTACGGGGGAAAGTACAGGCGATCGCCCCCCTAGTTGGCAACGCTGCCTATCAACTTGAAGATGCCAGTGGCAGGATTTGGATTTTAACTAGCAATCCAGATTTACCAAAAGTTGGTGATATTCTCTTAGTCAAGGGGCAGACTCGCTACGAATTAATTCTCATTGCTGGTCAAGACCGGGGCGAACTGTATATTCAGGAACAGGAAATTCTGGAACGGCAACCCCCTCCCGCCCGTCCTTTAGGAACTAATCTATTACCAAATAATTCCTCTAGTCCTTAAATATACCCATGAACCAAACAAAGGCTCCGATTACGGCTAAGATTACAGAAGTATCGATCGCCATCATTCCCGCCGGAGATAAATTCTTGATGCAACTCCGAGATGACATCCCTGGTATTTACTATCCCGGTCACTGGGGTTTTTTTGGCGGGCATATTGATCCGGGGGAAACGCCACCGGTGACGATTAAACGGGAGTTAATGGAAGAAATTGCCTTTGATGCCCCTCAAATTGATTTTTATCGTACCTACATTAATTCTGAGGTGATTCGTCATGTGTTTATTGCTCCCTTAACAGTCCCCCTAGAATCGCTAGTTTTGGGGGAAGGCTGGGATTTAGGTTTATTGAGTCTGGAGGATATTCTCCGGGGCGATCGCTACTCAGAAAAAGCCCAACAAACCCGCCCCCTCGGTAAGCCCCACCAAGGAATTTTGCTAGATTTTATCCACAACCGCAAGTCTGTCTAAAGCATTCTATCTAAAGCAATAGTGAATTTGATGGCAAAATCTAAATCACTGGATAGCAAAATCGGGTTCTCAGTTGATTTCTTGATAATCTTCTAGAATAGAAACAGTGGTTAGTAATTCTACCCAAAGACACTCAAAATTTAATTGATTATGAATCATAGTGAAACTCCTCCTAGCATTTTTCTATCGGAGAGAGAGCTAGAGATTGTCAATCTGATTGCCGAAGGTTTGACTAATCAACAAATTGCTGATCAACTAGAGATCAAGAAACGTACTGTCGATAACCATATTAGTAATATTCTGAGTAAGACTAAAACTGATAATCGAGTGGCTCTGGTGCGTTGGGCACTGGAGTGGGGAAAGGTTTGCTTAAACGATGTCAATTGCTGTATTTTACCAACAACGGAAACAGGAAATCATAAATTGGGGTAGACTGCTACTCCTCTCGTTTTTCCTATGGAGTGTAACCGCCTGTAACGATCCCATTGTAATTACCCCGCCTCCCCAGTTATTGGGGGCAACCTTGAATAGTTTGGTGGGGGATGGAGAGCCTCGCTATAGTTTTGATGGTAAGTTGTTGGTGTTTAGTAGCGATCGCCAAAACCAACGTAATATTTATCTGTACGATGTCCCCGGACAAACTCTAGTGAATCTGCCGGGGGTGAATCTGCCCAATAGTATTCAAGACCAACCAGATATTAGTGGTGATGGTCGTTTTATTGTCTACGTTTCAGAGCAGTTTGGCAGACCAGAGATTTTAGTGTACGATCGCCAGAATTTCTCGATCAATCGAGTTTCCGAAAATTTGCTTGTCCCTGTACGCCAGCCCACAATTAGCGGTAACGGTAGGTTTGTGGCTTTTGGGGCAGAACGCCGGGGTCAGTGGGATATTGAAATTGTCGATCGAGGGGAACCAATACCCTAGGTTTAGGAGATTTAGGCGGCGATATGCGATCGATCCTGACGCTCTTGAGGTAGTTCCCGGACGATCGGCTGACTGGGCAACAATTCCCCCGCTTTGCTCTCTTCAAAGTCTTCGGTAACTTTATCTAGTACCTGCACTTCAATATTGACAGCAATTAGATAGGTTCCCTCGGCTTCCCCCACGGCTTCGGCGATCACCTGAGCGAGTTCGGGGCGGTGAGCGGTCAGGGGATGGCTAAGAATACAACGATTCCAAGAGTATTCGGCTTCAGGATTGATACTCAGAATATAGTGCTTAGTCATGGCTTTAACCTCATCTTTGTTGGATTGGGTGAGTCGATCGAGAATCATTTATTCCCTATATTATAGAACAAAAATAGAACATCTGTACTAGTATTGCTCCAGATTTTAGACAAGAATAGGGAATTGAGAAATGAGTAAGCAGTGACTCAGAGTTAATACCAAGTCAACGTGAGTTCGACAAAACCTGAAACCCTCTCCCACGGGAGGGAACAAGAAAAGTTAGTATTACCCCCCTTCCCCCTTTGTGGGAGAAGGGGTTGGGGGATGAGGGGTATTTCTGCGCATCGAACTCACGTCAAGTCAGGTTTCACCTTGCTCCGCCCAACCTCAGATTTAAAAGGGTTGCCAGTTGGCGATCGAGGGCAATATCTGACAAAATGAGAAAAATGTGAAAATTAAGAGAAGCCACCCCCAATCAATGAGTAGTCCGTTCCCCTCATCGAAGTCAGATATCCCTGTTTCCCTAGTTTCCGTAGAGACATCTGATTCTTTACCCGCCCTCCTCTCAGAAGCTAAATCTGGAGCTATTACCGAAATTATTCCAGTTACTCCAGATCAGGTAAGTAACCAAGCAGACTCCCCTCCGTTAAAGAATCCTACTATTGAGTCAAGGATTAATCCCGCCACTAATCAAGGTGCGGCGAAGTGGCGGGTATTTACTTCTACTTTTATTACGATTTTCTTGGCAGAAATGGGCGACAAAACCCAGATCGCCACACTCCTGATGACCGCCGAATCCCATGCCCCTTGGATCATTTTTCTGGGAGCTGCCACGGCTTTAATTGCTACTAGTCTGGTGGGCGTATTACTCGGTCGTTGGTTAGCTGGTCGTCTTGCCCCCCAAACCCTCGATCGAGCCGCCGCCCTTATGCTCTTATGGGTAGCCGCAATGTTGATCTGGGAAGTAATCCAGTAAAAAGTAAAAAGTAAAAAGTAAAAGTAAAAGTAAAAAGTAAAAAGTAAAAAGTAAAAAGTAAAATTATGGACTGGCAACTTTTAGGAATTAGCTTTTTCACAGTATTTTTGGCAGAAATCGGCGATAAAAGCCAATTGGCAGCGATCGCCCTTGGTGGGAGTTCAGCTCATCCCCGGAACGTTTTCTTGGGGACTGTAACTGCCCTTGTTTTGGCTAGTTTGCTGGGCATCCTTGCCGGAGAAGGAGTTGCCCAAATTTTCCCTGCTCAACTAGTCAAATCGATCGCTGCCCTTGGTTTTATGATCATGGCGATCCGTCTCCTTTGGTCTTCCTTTAGTTCAGAAAACGCAAATTCAGCAGATTAACCCTAGACAAACTCTAGAAATTCCCCAATATTCTAGAAATTCCCCAGTATTAAAGTATTAACCCTGAGCACCCGGTCTAGCAGGAGTAGGACTCACAGCAGGGCTGGGTACAGGACTAGGTACGGGACTAGGTACGGGACTAGGTACAGGACTAGGTACAGCCGTAGGACTAGGAGTTGCCGCCGGGCTAGGTGCTGGAGTTGCCGCCGCAGGACTGGGACTCACCGCCGGGCTTGGACTGGGGGCGGGAGGGCTAGCGGGAGCCACCGGAGGAGTCGCTACTGGGCTAGGGGAAGTCACTGGGCTAGGGCTTGTTGTAGGACTAGCGGTGGGACTAGCGGTGGGACTAACAGTTGGACTAACGGTAGGACTAACAGTGGGACTAGCGGTAGGACTGGTGGCGGGGCTAGGAGAAACGATCGGGGCGGGTTCTTTGTCCCCAAGAATACTTGGATCGCCCATATCAAATACCCCAGCAACAGCCCCAATCATAATTGTGGCTAAAGTGCCCACAAACAGAGCTTTCCAGCCTAGTTCTGAAATATCCTTCCGTCGGGAGGGGATCAAAGCACTAGTGCCACCCACAAAGATGCCTACGGAGGCAAGGTGAGCAAAACCCGATAGGGCATAGCTGACAATTAACACAGTTCGATCGCTAATCGCTCCTGCCGCCGCCGCATCAGCCAAGGCTCGGTAAGGAGGAATTGCTGTTTCTAGTAACCGTCTGCCAATGATTACAGAAGCAGTCCAAGAATCTTCAAAGGGAACCCCAGTTAACAGGGTCAAAGGATAAAATAGAAAGCCTTGAATATTTGCGAGGTTTACCACTTGGAACACAGAGCCAATAGCTGCAAGGATCGGATTTTCACTGACACCTAAAGCTGCCAAAGCTCCAAATATTTGGTTAATCAAAGCCACCAGACCGACAATCAAGATCAACACAGCAGCGATCGAGGAAGCCATTTTTACCCCATCTAAAGCCCCTAGGATTGCCGCATCCATGGGACTCACCCGCTCGATCGGCTCACCCCCTGCCATTTCTGGCTTGTACTCCTCTTCTTCTTCCCGCAGAGCATAGGAACTATCATCATCCTCATCATCTTCTTCTAAATCTTGATCATTATCTTTGTCTTCTTGAGGAATCCCCCCTGCCGTCACGGGAACCTCAGTTTCAGGCACCAAAATCTTCGAGATCACAAAACAAGCGGGAATCGCAATAATTGAAGCGGAGATTAAATGCCCCAAAATATTGGGGAATACAGGTCTGAGAAAACTAACGTAGATAGCAAGAGTCGAAGAAGCCGCCGTCCCAAAGCAACAGGCTAAAATTGCACAGAGTTCGCTCCGGGTCATCCTTGCTAGGTAGGGCTTGACCACGATCGCCGCCTCAATCCCCACAAAAATATTTGCTGCCCCACTCAGAGACTCCGCCCCACTCAGGCGCATGGTTTTGTAGAAAATTACCGCAAAAAAGTTGACCACTGGCTGAATTAAACCAAGATTTTCCAGCAACGCCATCAAGCCAGAGAAGAAAATCACCGTCGGCAACGCCCGGAAAGCAAAAATATAGCCGAGATTTACCTGTGGAGTCTGCCCCGGCACTGGCACAATATTGGGACCAAAGACAAATCTCGCCCCAGCATCGGCCGCATTAAACACACCATCCAGTAGAGAAGTGAACCACTCTAGAGCCGTTCTGGTGGGAGGGAAAATAAATATCAACGCCCCCAAAAATAGTTGGAGACCAACTCCCCAAAAAATAACTCGCCAGGGAATAAACTCTTTACTGCGGTTCTCCGAAAAGACCCAAGCCACAAAGCAAAGACCAAAGATACCCAAAAAGGAAATGATGTTGTACATAGCGATACTAGAGAATTTCTATCTGATTAGGGGCATAATGCAAATTTCAGTAATATTCTAGAGAACATCGGGCTAAATAGCTCACAAATATTTATGAGTATTTACGGACAAACCTAATTTGGGAATATTTCAAGGAATAGCAAAGTCATTCTCCCCACCGTACTCCTTGGGGCTACTGCCTACCAATCTGTAGGTTAATTAGATTTCTCCAACTCCAAAAACTAGGGAGTGCTAGATTTCTGAGAATAAGTGCCATACTACCAGAATCATTATGGGTAAAAATGTATTCTTGGTCTTGATTACCTTCTATTCTCAAAAATTGCTGTTCAGAGCTAGATTATCCGGAGCTACTTGAAGTTACAATTTATGAAGGATTGGGCTAGATACCTTGCCAAGAGTTCGGGTGATCAAGATAGACATCAAATGATCCAGTAATCATCTAGTAATCATCCAGTAATCATCCAGTAATCAACAGATAACCACAGATAATCTCCAGAGAATATACTACTCAATAACCTATGGATGTTTTTAGTCCTAATCCGCCCCAGTGGGTCGAGTCTGCTGTTCATGCCTACGATTTTTGTTGCCCCAACTGTAACGCTGGCTCCACCGAAGCAGAGCAAGTATGGTTAAATCGTCGATCGCCCGTCTTCACCCACGACCAGCGCCGAAAATGGCAGGAATTTTATCATTGTCATTGTGGAACCGACTGGTGGGCTTGGAGTGATGAGCGCCCGCCCTCAGAGTTACTCCAAAAACGACAAAAAAATAACTCTTAAATCCCAGATAAGACTTAACCAAATTAATATCTAGCCAAATTAAGACTCAAATAAACCTCAAATAAATCTTCCAAATCTTATAAACCTTACAAATCCTATGAATAGCCTGATTCTTGCCAACTGGATCCTCGCTCCCCTCTTTGGGGTTATGATCTTTCTCTTTATCTTTCGGATTGTCCTGACTTGGTATCCCCAAGTAGACTTGAACCGATTCCCTTTCAATCTTGTTGCTCTGCCTACGGAACCTCTATTAGCTCCCGTCCGTAAGCTAGTTGCCCCCATTGGCGGTGTAGATATTAGCCCTATCATTTGGGTAGGCATTTTTAGTTTGCTACGGGAAATTCTCCTCGGACAGCAAGGATTGATCAAGATGATGTTTTAGGATAACATCGGTCATTTCTAGACAAATAATCTAACGTGAATTTAGTCTAAGCAAAAGCTCTGACTCACGCTCAGCCAGCGATAATGATTAAGGTTTTCCTAAAATGGGATCGTAGAGTATTTATTTTCCTGAATAAGACGTTAATCTAGGGCTGGATTTCGCCAGTAGGAGTGTCAGCAACAGCGATCGTCTCATCTAGGCTCTGATCTCCATCAAAAAATCCCTCAATGTCCTCTGCTGCCGAAGCAAACTCTTCTAGCAGTTCCTCCTCTAAACTATCTATTGGATCATGATTAGCCGTGGATTCTTGCCATAACTCTTCTAGCTTTCTCAGGGATTCATTAAAAGCTTTGGCAGCTTCACTCCGGGAATTTTCTGGGGAATTATCTGGAAAATTATCTGGAAAATTATCTGGAAAATTATTCAAGTGATTATTCATAGATGTTCTAGTTGATAATATTCCCCACGACAAAGTATCGATGTGGCACACCCTGAAAAATTCTTTCACAACTCTTGGACATTAATAAACTGACAAAAGGGTAATTAGTTTACCTCTTAGTTTTATAGTAATCGTTCCCTATTCTCTGGAAGCAAAATTCCATAAAAATTTAGACCTCTTGCAGAACAGCCCCAAATCCGGCCATGGGAATGCCTTGTTTTTGCGTAATGCGATCGCTTTACTCTCCTTTTTACTCCCAAACTAACAAGCCAAGGTTTAGCGATCCTTAGAGGATGTCTGAAAAGTCTTATTGTGGGTGGCAAAAGTTTCGATCCCTCCAAATCCCCCTACCCTACGGGAAGGCTACGCCAACAAAAAGGGGGACTTTGAATCCGGTTTCCCCCCTTTTTTAAGGGGGGGCTAGGGGGGATCGCTGAGTACGAAATACTACAGACCGTCCCTTTTCAGACATCCTCTTAACAGACCTCCGTCCAAAATCTATGGGGGCAGATTTGAGTACAGAGATCTGTGCCTTAGGCGGCGTTGCTGGTGGAAGAGTAGTTATAATTTGGTTCTGGGTTCCTAAGATTGTTGGCAAGACTCTGGTGGCGATCGCCCCGGAGTAGTTGCAGTTCCTCTGGCTTCCCAGTGTTCATCTTGTCGGCAATCAGACGCTGGAGCCGGGGAATTTCGGCACTGTTGTAGACCCGAAATTCGCTATGGATTGTGGCTTTAGCTGTCCGTACGCCCTGATTTAGTACCAAAGAACCTTCGGGGTCAGAAATGGAGCGATGGAAAGTATGGGGGGGAATGCGGAGAATTTTGCCATTAGCTTCGAGGCGGACAATATGAAAAGGCACTTCCCAAGCAAAGTTGACTAAAAAGAAAGTCCGTCCCCCCTTGAGGGAGAGGAGGTTATCTTCTTGGTTGGGATGCATATAGAACTGCCACGCCTCTTCGGGGGTGTGTTGGGGCTGATGGCTGGTCCTTCGTGGTACACCAAATCACGGGCGTTAGAAGCGGCGATCGTGATATCAAAAATCTGACACTGGGGGTATCCCGGAACTTTTCGTAAGATAGCAATTCAAACATAGACTCCTCGCAAAATCTTTTTGAGCTTAGGTTGATCAGACGGAATTTTGATCAGTAGCATTGGCCCCGGTGAAATTAATTACATTGTGTAAATTTACAGCGTGTAAATTCTTATTTCACTCATAACTACAGCTTAGTTTGGCTCAATTCAGGAATCAAAACCTTTAATGCATGGAATCTATGCGTAAACCGAATTAAAGTATAGGACTTACGTGAAATAAGGTTTCATCGACTACTGGTGGGGGTAAGGTGGGCAATGCCCACCCCACGCATAGAGTCTGTGCGTAAGTCTTGAAAATAGTAAAAATCCTAAATAAACTAGATCGATGAATATTTTTCAGCTAAAAACTCTAATTGCTGTGGCAGAGAAGGGTAATTTTTCCAGTGCAGCCCTGAGTTTAGATGTATCGCAATCGGCAGTAAGTCGGGCGATCGCCTCCCTCGAAAAAGAATTAGGCGTGCCGCTATTGTTGCGGGGCAGATTTGGGGCAAGACCTTCCCTCGTCGGCGAAAGAATCATTGCCTACGCCCGAAAAATTGTACAAATTCGGGAGCGGATTGACTACGAGATTTATCTAGAAAAAGGACTAGAAGGAGGCAGAATCCGCCTTGCTTCTTTTCGTAGTGCCGCTACCCATTTGTTGCCGTCAGTCATTGCCCAATTCAGTGAGCAGTTTCCCCAAGTAAGCTTAGAAATTACGGAGGATGATCCCTCTGGGGTAGAGCAGGCTTTACGGGAAGGGCAGGTGGATATTGGGTTGTTGCCTTTGCCTCGATCGGGCGAATTTGATACGTGGGAAATAGCTAGAGATGAATATGTAGTATTGTTACCCAAATCTGTAGGGAATCTACCCAGCGAGTTAACTTGGCAGGATTTAGCAAACTTTTCGTTTATTTTGTTTAATTATGCGGAATGCACCTCGGCAGTGCGGGATCACTGGGCACAGTGGGAGCAAACTTTGAAGGTCGCCTACGTTGTCAAGGAAGACTCCACCATTGTCAGCATGGTTGCCCAAGGCTTAGGAGCCGCCATCCTGCCCCGGTTAGCAGCGTTGCCGATTCCCGAAGGAGTCCAGGTCAGAAAACTCCCAGTCCCCCTAGAACGAGTCATTGGGGCGGCGATTTGGGCAGAAGCACTCCATTCGCCGGCGGTGTTTGCTTTTCTGGATGCGTTGCGGCATACCGGGAAATTTCAGCTTTAATTAACTTGAATCCGGGATAAAAAATAGCTATCATCGCTGGCTGAGCGAAGCCGAAGCCAAAACCCTGTCACAAATCTTTGATTGCGTATCTTCAATCTATAGCAGAAGTGTTCCCTTCGACTCCGCTCAGGGAAAGTCTCTAGGCTTATACCGTTTTACGAAAAGAACGACATTTATGATTTTTACCCTTGCGTCCCTACGAAAATCTTTATTAGATAGGGGTGAGCCAGCCAATCTTTCGGTTTCCCTACTAAAATAGCTGGCTCGGTTTGATATTTGGATGCAGTCACCCACACCACAGGATTGGCTCTGGACACTCCCATGTTCGCCCGATAGAATCCCTTCTACCAGTTCTGACGGTGGAGAGTACTCACGGGGGCGCAACAACCACACGAAAACCGAGATTGTTGTTCCGATTGTCGGCATTGTTCCTATTACGCAACGCTGAGCGACAGTTGCCAGCATTATTGTTCCAAGAACCGCCACGAAGCCGCTATCGAACCATTCCTACCAATGTATCTTGCAAGGCAAGGATAAGGACTGGCTGTATTACTTTGCAGGGAAAGTTGTGGTTATGGCATAAAGACGTAATATTTCTTTACATAGTGGTAAGGTGGGCATTGCCCACCCTACTCTGAACAAAATTGGGTAAACAACATTGAGGAGGACTTAGGCAAATTCTGTCGTTAACCACCGTTGGTAGGGGCGCAAGGCTTTGCGCCCTTAATAGATACAGAATATTTGTATAAGTCCTGTTGAGTAAAAAAAATTTTGCGCTGCGCGCGCTGGGTAGAGGGAAAAAGGGAAAAAGAGCAAAGGGCAAGTAAGTCCTCACGGGGGCGCAACAACCACACGAAAACCGAGATTGTTGACCCGATAGTCGGCATCGCTCCAATTACGCAACGCTGAGCGACAGTTGCCAGCAATATCGTTCCAAGAACCGCCACGAAGCACTTTTAAGGAGTATTGAGAATGATTATCATTATTAGTATCTAGCCAAGGAGTCCCATCCTCTGGCGCACCTACATAATCATCGTGCCAGTCATCGGCACACCATTCCCAAACATTGCCGTGCATATCGTGTAGCCCCCAAGCGTTAGCCATCTTTTCGCCGACGGGGTGCGTACGATTACCATTAGCTCGGAGCCGGGCAGTATAATTATTCCGATCTTCTTGCCAAAGAGCCTCGGCATCAATGGATTCATGACCGCTATTGTTGCCATACCAACCATAGGCATCTAGGTCACTAGCCTCATCGCCAAAGGAATACTCGGTGTAGTCTTCGGCGACCGCCCGACAGGCATACTCCCACTCCGCCTCGCTGGGCAGGCGATAGGTTCTGTCCGCTAGGTTCGATAACCGCGCACAAAACTCTTGAGCCTCATGCCAAGAAATCTGCTCCACGGGGCAGCGATCGTTGCCGTGGTAGAGGGAAGGAGTGGGGTTTAGGGGGATATGGATTTGGGGCGATCGAGCAATGATTTGCCATTGCGCCTGAGTGACGAGATATTTGCCCATAGCAAACCCAGAGAGGGTAACTTGGTGGCGGGGCTTTTTCGTTAGCATATCCTTTCCCCTCCGGGGAACCCATCCAGAAGGAGCCAGCCGGAATCATCAATAGTTCTGCCTCTAGTTCTCTGAGAAATTCTGGGTTGAGCCAAGGCTGGTATTTGTACAAACTCCGCTCTAGATAATCTTGCTGCTCGGCGGTGAGGTAGTCGGTAATCCTTGCCTCCAGTTCTTGGATCTGAATGACAACCCCTTCTTGGAGCAGAAATTCCTCCTGCTGGTGCTTTTTCATCCAGTTCTGGAAGTCGTCCTTGAGCGATCGCACAATCGTAATAGATCCCGTTTTCTTCTCGCCACTCCCCAAAGCGTTGCCACTGCTCCATCAGGGCTTCGTGGGCAAGATCGACCCAAGCTGCGGCTTCGCCATCCTTCCCTGTCACCAACAGCCGCCCCTGTACTAATTCCTCCAGCACCTGCTCAAACCCTTGGCGATCGTCTGCTGGCACTAAACCTAAAAGCTCAGACTTCGATCGACGTTGGCGAGTATCTTTTTCTGCTTGCCCCGTCCGCACCAACAGCAAACAAATCCGCTTTACCCATTCCTGCTCTTGGGAGTTGAGGGGAAGATAAATGCTCTCTGCCCGTTGGTTCAAGGCTCCTAACACCCCACCCAAAGCATCATAGGCAGCAACAGTCAGCCGCCGATTTTCCCGCCGCTCCCATAGCTGAGTTAAGGAAAACTCTAATAAAGGCAAGATATTTTTCTCTTGGCGGACATCTCGCAAAATCGCCGACAACAAACCTTCTCCTAGTTCGTATTTGCCAACGATGGCGGGTTGCTCGATCGCTGCTCGCAGTTCTGGCTCAAGCATGGGCAGCAACAACACTTGATGAGCTTGGATAATTTCTCCTAGACCCCGATAGATCAAACAATTTTCAAAGAAATCTGCCCGCATGGTGGTTACTACCCGCAACCGGGAATCTGGATATTCGGTAATGCCGACCAATAAATCAATAAATTGCTGCTGGGCTTCTGCCTCTGGACAGACCGTAAACACCTCCTCAAACTGATCGATGATCAACAAGAGATTTTCCTGCCCCGGCAACAGGGCGATCGCTGCCTCTAAGTTACCGGAGGCGATTACCTTGGCAATTTCTTGTTTTGTATTCGATCGGGGGCAAAGTTGTGTCAAGACTCGACTGATTTCATGAACCGGAGCCTGTGGTGAATATCCCGGCTTGATGGGCGGCAAAATCACCCAATTCCCTGCGGCTTCTAGGGCAGAAATCAGCCCCGCTCGCACCAAGGAAGATTTCCCACTCCCCGAAGCTCCAATCACTGGCACAAAATTTGATTCTTGGAGTTTTTGCCAGAGCAAATTTAGGAAGCGATCACGCCCTTTAAAAAATTGCACTGTCTCTTTGGTAAAGGCTGCTAAACCAACGTAGGGACAAAGATCGGCAATTACAGGTTCAGGGCTGGGGGTGACTCGATCGATCAAACTAATGGAACCACCCGTTGCCGTCCGCACCACCTCCTGCCCACTTTGTTTCAGCTTGTGGTTGACTTCGCTAAACAAACTATCAAGATCCACCCCTGACTCCGCCGCAATCCTTGCCCGCAGAACTTCCAACACCGCCGCCGTAAAAATTCCATGCTCTTTGCCCTCCCGTGCCTTTTCTGATCCACGACAAGCCGCCATCAAAAAATAGTTAGGCTTACCCATAAATGCTTGCTGCATCGACTCATAATGAGTTTTTCCCGGCAAAGCCTCATAATGATCGCCCTCCAGTAAGTTACCCGCATAACAGCAGTCCAACAACACCACGAGACTATTTAATTCTGACTTGGCGATTAGCTTAGTAAAAATCTCAAAACTCAGCCCCTGCTGCCCATCACTTAGCGTATTAGAAGCTGCTAAATAACCAATGTCATCTCCCGCCACATCAGATACCACAAAGCCATGTCCCGCAAAATAAATGAGGGCATCTTTTCCCTTTGCTCGATGAAATAGAAAATCTTTCAGTCTCTCAGTGAGATCTGTACCCTTAACCTCTTTCTGTGGATCACAATCCAACTCATAGCGATACTGGTTCTCTGGATCGAGCTTCCGAGGTAGTGGCTCAATAATGTAATGCCCGTGGTGTTCTAGGAGTTCGGCGATCGCTTTGGCATCCTCAACAGCCTTGGGTAATTTGCGAAAATTTTGATAGCGAGCAATACCAATCACCAGAGCCGATCGATTCATAATCTTGGGAATTTTTTAGCAGCAGAGGATAACTTAAAGTGTAACTAATCGGTTATTCTTGCAGGATAATCCCATAACTCAGGAAAGATCAAGATGTCAGACGTAGAACAACTGGTGATTAAAGATGAAAACGGCGAAGAGTTTACGGTGTATATTGCCTCCAAGGAGCCGATCGAGGAACCCGACATTAGCGAGGACTTTCGTGATACTTTGCCCACAGTTGATTTGCAAAAAGTCCATAATACCATTCGGGGCTATGCTAATTATGCGATCGGGGCATTTCGGAACTTAGGAGCAGCCGAAGTAGAAAAACTCACCCTCAAATTTAGCCTGAAAATTGGCGGTAAAACTGGAATCCCCATGCTGACCGAAGGCTCCGCCGAAAGTAACTTCGAGATTCAAGTAGAATGTAAGTTTCCGCCTCCTGCCCCGCCGGTTGCACCCTCTGCTGTTGGGACACCTTAAAGGATGTCTGAAAAGGGATGATCTGTAGTGTTTCGCACTCATAGATCCCCCCTAGCCCCCCTTCAAAAGGGGGGAAGTAGATTCAAAGTTCCCCTTTTTATAGGTTTTGCCTTGTATGCTAGGATGTTGATTTCCAGTGATTAATCTTTAACCAGCGATTAATAAAAATATTAAAAATATGCGGCTATTAATTCTTGGTGGTTCTGGGGCGGGGAAGAGTACTCAGGCACAACTTTTAGGGAAACATCTCCAAGTGCCATTAATTTCTGTGGGGGAAGTGTTGCGGCAGGCGATCGACCAAGGCTCAGACCTAGGAGAAGAAGCCAGAAGTTATGTAACTCGTGGGGAACTCATTCCCGATCCGGTGATGATCACTTTTATCAAGCAACGGCTCCTCCAGCCCGATGTCCGCTACGGTTGGTTGCTAGAAGGTTATCCCCGCACCTCCTTCCAAGCAGAAGAATTAGATTTTCTCCTCGAAGAACTCCAGCAACAAATTAATTGGGCGATTTATCTCAAGGTTCCTGATGCCGTAATGATCAGTCGTTCCCTAGCTCGATCGCTCACCGACGACCAACCAGAAATCCTCCAACGCCGCCTCCAACTATTTCAAGAACGTACCCTGCCCCTGCTGGAATACTACGGCTGGCGCGATCGACTCCTCACCATCAACGGCGACCAACCCCAAGCCACAGTCCAACAAGAAATTCAAAAACACCTCACCCTAAGTTAGCACCATTAGCAATACGCTAAAAATAAGCAAAAATAAAAGACCCGTAACCAAACATTTAGCTACAGGGCTTATCATCAGGGTGCATCTACTTAATTACCTCTTACCCGCCAAAAACAGCAATTCTGGAAAGTTTTTGAGAGAAAGCTGAAATAGAAATTGATTTCTTCCCTAAAATTGCGCTTGAACCTAAGAGGATGTCTGAAAAGTGTCTAAAATTTCAGCACAGGCTCATCCTGATGCTCTCAATGGCTGATCTAACTCAGGAATTGGGGAAGCGCAAAGCCTTGCGCCCCTGCGATCGACTTCTCAGACATCCTCTAAGAGCAGCTCAACTGAGCTTCCCCGATTTATCCGGTACGGTAGGTCTTCAGTCGTTAAGGCTTAATAAATTCTGACTTTTCTAGCCTCCTCCAAGATATTGCCCCAGAATACTGTCCCAATTACCCAGAGAATATTTCAAAAAATTCTTGGTATCAGAAGGATATTTCCTCAAAAACCTTTACACTTATTAAAATACAGTCTCATTTTTGCTTAGAGACTGCAATAATAGTTTAAAAACTACAAAGATATCAAAAACTCTGTTTCTAAATGCGCCTAATATGCTAGAGAGACAGAGGCACTAAACTAAACATAAGTCTCAATGGGAGGAGAGTAGTCAATGGGACTACCCTGGTATCGTGTACATACAGTCGTCCTCAATGATCCGGGACGCTTAATTTCTGTCCACCTCATGCACACCGCTCTTGTGGCTGGCTGGGCTGGATCCATGGCATTGTACGAATTAGCAATTTTTGACCCCAGTGATCCGATCCTCAACCCCATGTGGCGGCAAGGAATGTTCGTCCTGCCCTTTATGGCTCGTTTAGGGGTGACAAAATCTTGGGGTGGTTGGAGTGTTGTTCCCGGCGAAAGTGCTGCTGACGTTGGCTTCTGGTCTTTCGAGGGAGTTGCTGCTGCCCACATCGTTCTCTCTGGCTTGCTCTTCCTAGCTGCTTGCTGGCACTGGGTTTACTGGGATTTGGAACTTTTCCGGGATCCGAGAACCGGAGAACCCGCCCTAGATCTACCGAAAATGTTTGGAATTCATTTATTCCTGTCTGGGCTGCTGTGCTTTGGCTTTGGAGCTTTCCACCAAACCGGGTTATTTGGTCCGGGGATGTGGGTTTCTGATCCCTACGGTCTGACGGGGAGTATGCAGCCCGTGGCTCCGGCTTGGGGCCCTGAAGGGTTTAATCCCTTTAACCCCGGTGGCGTAGTGGCTCACCATATTGCGGCGGGAGTTGTCGGTATTATTGCAGGTTTGTTCCATCTCACGGTTCGTCCTCCAGAGCGCCTGTACAAGGCTCTACGGATGGGGAATATTGAGACGGTGCTGTCTAGTAGTATTGCGGCGGTGTTCTTTGCTGCCTTTGTGGTGGCGGGGACTATGTGGTACGGCAGTGCGACTACCCCGATCGAACTTTTTGGCCCAACTCGTTATCAATGGGATAGCAACTACTTCAAAACCGAAATTAATCGTCGGGTAGAAGCTAGTCTTGCGGAAGGCAAAACCATTGCTCAGGCTTGGGAAGCTATTCCAGAGAAATTAGCTTTCTATGACTACGTGGGTAACAGTCCTGCTAAGGGTGGTTTATTCCGGACTGGACAAATGGATAAGGGTGATGGGATTGCCCAAAGCTGGCTGGGTCATGCCGTCTTTACTGACAAGGAAGGTAGAGCGCTAGAAGTCCGCCGCTTACCCAACTTCTTTGAAACCTTCCCCGTGCTGCTCACGGACAAAGATGGGGTTGTGCGGGCGGATATTCCCTTCCGCCGGGCAGAGTCGAAGTATAGCTTTGAACAAACCGGGATTACAGCTACTTTCTACGGTGGGGCACTAGATGGTCAGACCTTTAGTGATCCCTTGTTAGTGAAGCAGTACGCCCGCCGCGCCCAACTGGGTGAGATGTTTGACTTTGATACGGAAACTCTGGCCTCTGATGGGGTATTCCGCACTAGCCCCCGTGGTTGGTTTACCTTTGGTCATGCTGTATTTGCTCTTTTGTTCTTCTTTGGTCATATCTGGCACGGCTCTCGGACTCTATTCCGGGATGTGTTTGCTGGGGTGGAAGCTGATATGGAAGAGCAGGTGGAGTGGGGACGTTTCCAAAAATTGGGAGATGCCAGCACTCGCCGCAAAGAGGCTGTTTAGTTAGTTTTTTGGGAGAGATAGTTGATGGCAACGTCTCTCCTAGATTAGCTTGAGTAAATTATTAGGAAATACTGTCATGGAAAGTGTTATTTACATTCTGGTTGTTGCTGGAGCCTTGGCTACTATCTTTTTTGCGATCGCTTTTCGGGAACCACCCCGGATTCCTCGCAAGTAACTAGACTTCTAATCTTTGGGTATCTGAGCCGTTCCTGAGTAAAATTGGGAGAATTAGCGGCTCAGAAATTTCCATTTTTTGATCTATGGTGATTCTGTGAGAGCTTAGAGTCTCAGAGTTTTAGAGATCAGCTAACTTTCTTTATTTCTTTAATTGCTATGCACTGCCCCCAATGTCAATTTACCGACAGTCGGGTGTTAGAATCCCGATCTACAGAAGCAGGTCAGAGTATCCGCCGCCGCCGGGAATGTTTGCACTGTAAGTATCGGTTTACGACCTACGAAAGGATTGAATTTGTACCGATCGTAGTGCTGAAGCGAGACGGTAAGCGAGAATCTTTTGATCGATCGAAACTATTGCGGGGAATTATTCGAGCCTGCGAAAAAACGGGAATTCCTCAACAACGTCTAGAAATCTTGGTAGACGAAATCGAATCGCAAATTCACCAAAATCCCGAACGAGAAGTCGCTAGTAATAGTATTGGAGAGATGGTATTACAGCAACTCCAACTCCTTAGCGAAGTGGCTTATGTGCGGTTCGCCTCGGTATATCAACAGTTCCAAGGTATTCGAGATTTCGTGCATATTCTCAATCATCTAGAAAATTACCAAGACCCTGCTTCCTTGACCCTAGAAAATATGGAAGTTAATACTCCCCAGCCAAGTAGCGAAACTTCCTTTGTGAGTTGAGTTTTGTTTGAGCTTGCATGTAGCAGTCCTATATGATTTCACCCGCCGAAGGCGGGTGAAATCACCTACCAGAAGCAATCTAATTTAGCAAAGGATTTAGGATCGCTGTAGAGCTTGAGTTTAGTTAGATTTGTGGTGAGTTGATTGGTTGTTGGAATTGCTGTAAGTTGATTAATTGAAAGGTGACTGAAACTCTGGTCAAAAGATTTAGTCAAAAACTTTGGTTAAAGACTAGCTAAAGACTAGGGTATGATGGAATACTGTTGATTTTTTTAGTCCTAATATTTTATGGAGGTTTACTATGGCAAAATTTATTCTCAAAGTATTGTGGCTAGATGAGAACGTCGCTTTAGCAGTAGATCAGGTAGTAGGTAAAGGCACTAGCCCTCTGACTTCTTATTTTTTCTGGCCCCGCAATGATGCATGGGAGCAACTCAAAAACGAAATGGAAGCTAAGCATTGGATCGCTGAGATCGATCGAGTAGAACTTCTCAACAAAGCCACCGAGGTAATCAACTACTGGCAACAGGAAGGTAAGAAGAAAACCATGGCAGAAGCTCAGGTGCAGTTTCCAGAGGTATTTTTCACCGGGAGTACATGATCTAGACAGAGACAACTTGAAATCTTATTCTAAAATCTTCAGCTAAAGTCTGATTCTAAAAATCTTGTTCTAAAGTCGTTTTTCGAGGACTAGCATCCGACGATAGGATACCCAGCCAGCCAAAACCATCAGGGCGGAGAAAATTAGTAAAAACTGTAAATGTTCTCTAATTTCTCCCCAAGGTTCCCCCCCCGCCCACACTTGGATCAGAGCTTCATTCATATGATAGATGGGGTTAAATTTCGCCAATTCTAGGAGTTTTTTGGGAAATAGAGATGTTGGTAAAAAAGCTCCACCGAGAATTAGTAGCGGCACACCAAAAGCTCCCACCAAAGCATTTACATCTTCTGTACGTTTGGCTAACTGGGTTCCCAAGATAAAGCCCACGCCGACGTAGGTGGTGATACTCAGGATAATGATCAGTAAGCCTAAGAAGAGGTTGCCATTAAATTTTGCTCCCCAGAGGGCAGCGATCGCTCCCACTACCAAAGTTTGGAAGCCGCCGATGCAGCTATGGGCGAGGAAAATCCCTAGAAAATAAGAAAGCCCACTCAAGGGAGAGATAAATAATCTTTTCAGAGTCTGCTGTTCCCGTTCGGCGACCACCGTAGCAATGCTACCCCCCAGGCAACTAAAAAATAGGGCCGCCCCTACTAAGCTAGATGGTGCGGCGTTCTCAAAGGCTTGAGCTACAGTAAATCCGGGAGTTTCAGCAAGGATAAAACCGTTGATTAATAGCACAGAAATAGGGAACACTAACCAAAAAACTAAACTCCGACTCCGACGACACAATTCCGTCAAAATCCGTTGGGCAATGGCTGTAGTTTCGTTCCAGTATTTCACTCGTTTAATCCTGATATGCTTGTATCGATTATTTTTTGGGACTGAGATATTTTGGGGTAGAGCATTTGCCTTGGGTAACTTCTAGGTAAATATGCTCCAGACTCACCGGGTGACAGGAAATACCATCGATGGGAATCCCTGTAAATCGATCGATAATCTCTTTGATGTCCAGAACTTCTGGGAGCCAAAAAGCCAGATCATTGCCATAGCGGCGATGGGGAAAGTTGTATTTTCTGCCCCGGGCGATCGCCTCCTCTTCTTGGGAAGTTTGGATCACCACAATTTC
>JAAUUE010000361.1 GCA_012031635.1 Coleofasciculaceae cyanobacterium SM2_1_6
GATAAAAGTTCTTTCGGTTCCATTGCGTCATTCCCAGTGGTTTAACTCCTTTGAGGGTAATCACTCTGCCGCCAATAGTTTTTAGTCCTAGTCTGGTTTCATCACTACACCAATAGCGAATTCTTTGATTTTGCTGTTGTGGTGATATCAGATATTTGCGGAGTATCTCGATTAGTTGAGGCAGTTTTTTTTAAAGTTCTCTACTACTAGGGGTGATTGTTTGGTACTTCTTGGTCTGGGGACTTTTAACTTGGCTTTCAGTTGATAGCGTACAGTGTCATGAACTACTTTGTAGGATGCTTCTACTCCCATTACTGCTCGCAGCCAAGTCCGTACCTCTCCATAGCTACTAAATCCTTGAGGGTCTGACAGTTCTTGTTGGAGTTTTTCTCGCACGGCTGGTTTGATGATGGGTGTTCTTCCGGTCTTTTTCTTCACCTCTAACAGGGCGGTTAAGCCTCCTTGCCGATAATGTTTTAGCCATCGCTGGAGGGTAATCCTACCCCGACCAAGAAGGACTGCGAGGTGTTGGACTGTTTCTACTTGTCTAGTTTTGAGTAGATATAATGCAAGGATACGTTCTTTAGCGGTGGCGGACTGTTGCTGTTTCAAGAGTTTTTGTAGTTCTTCTGAGCTTTCTGTAATTTCGATTTTAACAACCCTACACATTTGATTTAATAGTTAGTTTATGAGTTATCTATTTGTATCATCTATTTGGTAAAATGGTATAAGACTAATTTTTCTTGTTCCCTCCCCCGTCTGCGGCGGGTAAAATCATTTAGGACTAGCTCTACAGGTGATATAGTAACCGCCAAGTTGGTCAGGACAATTTTTGGAGTGGAACCCCGGCGCTGCCGGGGTTCCACTCGACTACTACTATGGCAACGACTATATTAGCCAGAGTCATCCAAATTCTTAACTAAAAAAAGAGCCCAGAATTAACTGAACTCTCCTTAATTTTTTAGGATTATTTTTAGAGTAACTTAATCCCTGTTTACTCCCTTGGAAGCATGGCGATCGGGTTAATAGCACCTCTTCCTGTGGGATGGATTTCAAAATGGAGGTGAGGCCCGGTACTAAAACCAGTACTACCCATCTCCGAAATCTGCTCACCCTGGGCTACTTCCTGCCCTTCCCGGACTAACACCCGGTCATTGTGAGCATACAAAGTAACACTGCCATCTGGATGCTGAATTTCCACCAGATTACCATAGCCACCATCATTCCAGCCTGCGGTAATAACCACCCCGGGAGCCGCCGCCATAATCGGCGTGCCCACAGGAGCCGCAATATCAATTCCCCTGTGCATTCTGCCCCAACGCATCCCGTAACCAGAGGTTAAGATACCTTCGGCGGGCCAAATATAGCCATTGAATCGGGCTGGACTATCGGGAAGATAGCTATCTGCTGGAGCTAGAGGCGGTAATTCGGGAGAGACCATTTGCCGATCGGGATTTGCAGCATGGGGTTGTAGTTGGCTCCCGGAGTAGGCGCTGCTGCCAAAAGCTGGGGTGAGTCTGGGATTTGAGATGTCAGAGTTGGAGATGATTGGGGCAATTGTCCACCCACACTGGGTTGAAACTCTGGATTGACTCTCTCAGTTCTTTGGGGAGTTACGGTGGCAGGATTAACTGCGGTGGTTCTCTCCAAAACTGGGCTTGGGGATGGATTGAGATTAGATAAAAGCGGCTGTGCAGCCCTTTGTTGTTGGTACTCTTCCCGCATTCTCCGAATATCATCCCGTAATCTCTGGATGACCAGTTCATCTTGGTTGAGTTGATTCATCGAAGGGGTTGGATCCTCAATGACTCTGCCAAACAAGTTGCCAGGAGTTGCTTGGGGCAGAGAAGCCACCGTTGCTACGGGTAAGGGTAAAACAGGGTTCGCTCCTAGGGTGCTGTTGTCCTGATTACCTCTAGCTGGAGGGATGCTGTCAGGGATAGAGTTACTTACAGGGTTGGGAATGGTGATTCTTTGGTCAACTAAAATGCGGTTAGGATTGGTTAATCTGTTGGCAACAATTAGTTCTTGACGAGTGGTACCATACCGCCGGGCGATCGCATCTAGGGTTTCTCCGGGTTGGACTTGGTGGACTTCGACACGGCGCTGCTCATTAACTGGCTCTGGGGAGGGCAGGATGGATTGAGAATCAGGTGAAGGGTGGAAAGCAATAACCCTAGAAGATTCTTGTCCACCAGCCCCGTTGCCTAGCCAACCAGAGGCTTGCTTGTTTCCACTGGTGACACTATCTTGATTGGCGGGACTATTTAGCCATCTACCGTTACCCGTGTTGACAACCACAGGGGCAGGAGGGACGGTGTTGATTCTGTCTGGCTGGGGGCGATCGACAACACTCGGTTCAATATTATTGGCTCTGATATTATTCAGGCTCTCGGCTCCACTGGCAGAAACAGTTCCTATGGCGGCTGCATTTAGGGAATTAATCCCGGACACCATCGCAGATTTCCCTTGGGAGTACCGAGTAGAATCCACCACGATCATCGGTCTAGTCGGTTGGCTCGTTGCATTTACTCGCTGATCTGGTACTTGAGGAGTGGAACCATCGCCGTTAACAGAGTTATCATCACTGCCAACTCCAGTCCTTGATCTAGAAGTTACATTAAAGTTTGAATTTGTAGATGAGTTTGTAGCTGAATTTGCTGAATTTATAGATAAATTTGTAGTTGAACCTGATGGGGAGTCCGCTTCAAGGCGTAGGTCTACCCGCTCCGTTGCTTGAGAGTTAGTGAGCCAGCCAGAGCTTCTGTTTATCCTCGCTGTTGTCGAGCTAGATGTCGAAGTATTATTTGATGATGAAGCATCAATGGTGGGGTTAACTGTAGGGTTGACCGTGGGAATTGGGGAACTAACAGCAGGATTGCTTGCTTGCCAACCGCCTAGGGTTTCCTTGAGTCTATCCCGTTCTCCCCGCAGATTTTGGAGAGCCGTATTTTGTCTATTTTGGAGTTGCGAGTTATTGTTGGCAGGCCCTACGGTATTCACCCCCGGAGAGTTGAGGCTGGCTACTCTCTGGATTTGAGTTTTGAGGACACCATAGGTAGGGGCATGGCTATCTCCGGTTTCACCTAGCTGAAATTCGTGAGTGCTAGGAGTAGGAATTTTTAGGGTCTGACCAACAGCGATCATTGCCTTAACTTCAATATTATTCGCCTGAGCAATGGCTTCTGAGGATACCTGATATTTTTGGGCTAATTGCCAGAGGGTTTCTCCAGACTGCACCTGATGATAAATCACCGAGGATACAGGGGTGATCACCACAGGAGGCTGGGGTTGTGATTCTGTCCTAGGACCTTCTTGAGCATTACTGGTTTGCTCTAGAGATGGATGAGAGGTTTGTGTAGAAGTTTGGATCCCGACTAGGGGCGCATTTGATATACTGACTGCCCGATTGCCTAGGAGACTGGATGATGTATTGAGATTATTTACCTGAAGGTTTACCGGACTACTAATAGATTGCTCAGGATTAGCAGGATTTACCGTCGGGCTGACGATCAACGGCTCAACAGCGATCGCTTCATCACCTTGGTGGGGCATAAATACTCCGGAGGCTCCGAGGGAAATTGCCAAACCAAGCATGGCGGCTGACTTATAGGCACGGCGGTTAACTTCTGGGCTATTGGCTTTATCTTCCAATAATGAGTTGAGTTGCCCTTCAGTGTCGGCTACACCGCCAAGCAAGTAATTGGTTTTATCCGTGTGTGTTGGTTTCAAAAAAGACCTCCTTAGTGTGACGAGCGACGAACAGGTTTTTTGCATACACAACCCGCCCTGTAATGATATTTATCACTACTCTCTGTGATCGGGATCACAAGACAGCAAGCATGTTCGTAAGAATAACCTGATTTTTAAAGTTATGCAACTTTACACAACTCAAAAATTTCTCTAACTAGGATTTCCGATCCCAACCTTCCTGTGATGACTAGGAAACTCAAGCCTTGTTTAGGGAAGCTGTGAACTAGTTACATTGTCGATTCCTCTATACAGGAATCTGTAGCTAGATTCGGAAATCTTGAGAACAAAATTTGGACAACTATGTAATGACTAGATTTCTAGAATTATCTTCAATACCTAAATCAAATTTTAGTTGTAGAAGAGTTGCTCTTGATGACGGCAACCCTCTTGTGAAATTTAAGGCACATTAGGTAGAAATGACAACAGTAGATGTCCCGATCCTATTTTTAGCTCTCCAGTTCCTTCACCCTCTTTTGTCTCGATATCAGCAGTGAACAGAATGTCTAAGATCATGACAGGAAGAGACTTTACAGAGTATAAACGAGATAAATAATATTTTTATGGGGTTTGTTTTAATCTCCGTCGCCAATCAAAAATCTGATATGAATTTCTTATGGAAGTTTCATTACTTTGTATCTCAGATAACTGAATTTTCTATGGACAGAGAAATTTTAAGTAGGAGAATTGAGATTGGGGCGGGGATACACTTTTCACAAGGATGGTCGGGAAACTTATTCTAGGGTTCCGAGTTGGCGGAGGGATTCAAATAGCCCGATCG
>JAAUUE010000022.1 GCA_012031635.1 Coleofasciculaceae cyanobacterium SM2_1_6
TGGAAATCTCCCAAATCCGGGCTCAACAAAAAAAGTATTGATTTCCAATACTTCCCTGCCCCAAATTTATGCGGTGGCGTTGTTGTCGATGAAAAACGTCTCCGACAGGTTTTAATTAATCTTTTGGGAAATGCCATCAAATTTACGGATAAAGGTAGTGTCACCTTGGCTGTAGAACCCTTAAAAACAAATCAAGACACCGCTCTCCTGCGCTTTGTGATCACGGATACTGGGGTGGGGATTGCCCCGGAGGATCTACAGAAACTATTCCGAGCCTTTGAACAGGTGGGCGATCGCAGCCGTCAGGCGGAAGGAACTGGTTTGGGATTGGTGATTAGTCAACAGATCGTCCAAATGATGGGGGGGCAAATTCAGGTACAAAGTCAACTGGGAGTAGGCAGTAAATTTTTCTTTGAGGTCGAGCTACCCTTAGCCTTGGAATGGAACCAGCAGCAGGTCGTTAAAGCCGGAAATATTACGGGCTATCGGGGAGCGCAGCGCCTAATTTTGATTATTGACGATCGTTGGGAAAACCGGGCTGTGATTGTGAATTTATTGGAACCCCTTGGGTTTGTAGTGATCGAAGCTGAGAATGGGCAAGATGGTTTAAATAAAATCCGAGAACAGCAACCAGACCTCGTGATTACTGATCTACAAATGCCCGTCATGAATGGCTTTGAAATGCTCAAACAATTACGCAATGATGACAAATTGAAGCATTCTAAAGTTATTGTTTCCTCTGCCTCGGTGGCCCAATTAGATCGGCAAATGAGCTTAGAAGCAGGGGGAGATGATTTTTTGGCGAAACCAGTTCATGTCTCAGAATTATTTGATACCCTAGCAAATCATTTACAACTAACCTGGAACTATGAAGAGGCAGCCCCTACAGCCCCTACAGTGGATGCTTCTTCTGGGGAACTAATTCCTCCGGCGGCGGCAGACTTACAAAAATTATTGGAACTAGTGCAGGAAGGAAGATTTAAGCGCTTAGAAGAAATATTAGAGCAGATTAGACAAAAAGACGATCGCTACCAACCTTTTATTCAAAAAATTCTCCAACTTTCTAGGCAGTTCCAAGCAGAAAAAATTGAGGAATTCCTTCAACAGTATCTAAAAGATGTCTAGAAAAGCCAGATTGTCAAACAGGAAATATTTAATTTTTAGGTATGGACGTAACTGGACTCGAACCAGTGACCCCCACGATGTCAACGTGGTACTCTAACCAACTGAGCTATACGTCCTTAGTTTTGTTAGCATACCACAAATTTTTTCCTCTGACTAGTAGGATCAACAGAGGGAATAGTCTGCTAGAATAACCAAGTTGTTAAAAGCATGAGCAACGTACTTGACTCAATCAGTAGAAACTTCCAAAATTGATACCCTCGCTCAAGAACTGGCGGCAATTCAGCAAACCAGTTCCAAACGCATCGCCTTGTTGGGGTCACGCCATGTCCCCATTACCCATCAGCACCTGATCGAAATGATGACCTATGCCCTAGTTTTGGGTGGTAATCGCATTATTACTTCGGGGGCGACGGGTACAAATTCTGCAGCGATTCGTGGAGCCATGAAAGCTGATCCTAACCTCTTGACTGTGATCCTGCCCCAGAGCCTCGATCGCCAGCCACGAGAATCCCAAGATCAGCTACAGCAGGTGATAAACCTAGTCGAAAATCCCGAAAATAATCATCTTTCCCTTGGTGAAGCTAGTGCTTTATGCAATCAAGAGATTGTTTCTCGGTGCCAGCAGTTGATTTGTTTTGCCTTCCATGATAGCCAGACCCTCCTCAAAACCTGCCAGGATGCGGAGGATCAAAGGAAAGTATTGACGCTATTTTATTTCGATTAATTTGATTAGATTAGCTTGATTAGTTTAATTCACGTGACGGGCTTAATTGTATCCAGCAATTTACACTGACTGATTAAGCCTATTCTCATAACTCTATTTAATCTATTTAAATTTTTTATGTTGGATTTATCTGTGTCGGCAGTCCTGTTGTACAGTATTTTTGGTGCGGCTGTGCTAATTTATTTTCCTTATCTATTGGTTGCCTATGCTCGCTTTCAGGTAGGGATGGATTTAGCCGCTCCCCGGGCTATGTTCGATAAGCTCCCCGCCTACGGTCAACGAGCCACTTGGGCACACCAAAATTCCTTTGAAACTTTTGTGGTTTATCTAGCCGCAGCTTTACTGGCATATTTAACAAAAATTGAATCTAGTACGGTGATGGGTTGTGCGATCGCTTACCCAATTTCTCGCTTTTTTTACTCCGTATTCTATATTGCCAACATCCCCTTGGGCAGATCCCTCATGTTTGGGGTTGGCTCTTTTTGTAGTGGAGCTTTGTTTGTGTTGAGTTTGATGGCAGTGAAGTGAAGGAGGTAGAGGAGGTAAAGAAGGTAAGGGGAGGTAGAGGAGGTAAAGAAGGTAAAGAAGGTAAAGATTTTTTGGGCAAGCTATTAGCGGATTCTTTGGATTAACTGCTCGGCGTTGGCTGTCCATTGGGTATTGCCTTGGGAGCGGAATAGATTTCTGGCTCGTTGGAGAGATTGGAGCGCTTCTGGGTATCGTCTTTGTTGAATTAGTACTAACCCTGCTGCGTAGTAACCATCAGCATAATTGGGGTTGGCTTCTACGGCGCTGCCAAAGGCACTGAGGGCGGCATTGAGGTTATTTTGCTGTAGAAAAATTCCCCCCAAGTGGTACTGGGCTTCTGGGTAGCGGGGACTGATGGCGATCGCTCTTTGGAGAGAGATTTGGGCTTCTCCTAGGCGTTGCAATCTGAGGTAGGCTAAGCCGAGATGATAATGAGGTTCGGGGGCGTTGGGGCTGAGTTGGGCGGCGCGTTGGAAATTAGTGATCGCTGGGTTAACTTCCCCTAGCTGAATTAACACTAAACCCAGATTGTACTGGGCAACTCCCAAATTACTATCTAGCTGAATCGCCCTTTGTAGATATTCCCGAGCTTGGGTAAAGTTACTACCTTCCAAAAGGGCTGCCCCTAGATTTGCAAAGGCGAGGGCAAAGTTTGGATCTACTTGCGTTGCTTGATAAAAAGCTGTGGCGGCGGCTTGGAGTTCCCCGTTTTGCCGGAGAGCTAACCCTAGATTGTAGTGGGCAGGGGCTAGTTGGGGGTTTTGTTGAATGGCTTGGCGAAAGGCAGCGATCGCCTCCGGTAGATTTCCTTGCTGGACTAATCGTAACCCCTGATCAAGCACGCCCACTCCTTGATCATTATTAGGGCGTAACCTTGGTAAAGACTGCCCCCAAGCTGAGTTTACGCTTCCCAACAGGAGACTTGATAGGATAGCCGACAGCCCCAGAGTGCCGATCACCTTGCCGAGGAGGTACTTTTTCATAGAGGCAAATTCCTAGAAGCAAATCCTAGAAGCAAATTATAGGGGCAACTGTATAAAATTGACTATGGAGCAATTACAGATTAATGACAGGGTTCTAGCTAGGAATGGCTTCTAGTAATTGCCACTGCCGATTATCCGTAACTGCACCCCGGACACTGTTGTACATTTGCCAACAATGGTTATCGACTTGGAGGGGTAATTCTTCATTTTTGATGACAAAATTCATCCGGATTTCGTGACCAGAAAATATCGGCTTATCAATCAAGACTTCTACTGTTACTAATTTACCAAAGGCGACCTGACCCGGGACTTCTCGTGCCATTAAATAGTCTCCAGTATCATAGATAATTTCAAAGCGGCAAGAACGGAGAACGTCAATCAAGGATGATTGAATGTTATCGACAGGGGTTGATACGGTAAAAGAGCAGGTATAACGAGCCATATAACTTTGGTTGTAAAATCAGAGATGCCCTTTAATCATAGCTAACCTCTGTTCATGATTAAACACTAATATTCTTTTATCTAAAATATTATTCAATGATCAGGAAAACGGTTAGGTATTTTATGAAAGGCAGATTAATTGTCTGGGAGGGAGTGGAAGGTAGTGGTAAAACTACTCAAGTGGCAGCGATCGCTGAATGGCTCCAGACGATCCAATCTCAGGAAGTTTTAACTACGAGGGAGCCGGGAGGAACTCCTTGGGAAAACATCTCAGGAATTTACTCCTGAAAGAGGAAATACATAATATCCATGATAAAACAGAACTTTGTCTTTATGCTGCCGATCGGATTCAACATTTAGAAGAAGTGATAAAACCAGCCCTCGCCCAAGGAAAAATAGTGCTTTGCGATCGCTTCACCGCTTCAAGTATCGCCTACCAGAGTTACGGACGGGGTTTAGATTATAGCTTGGTTGAGCAATTTAACCAAATAGCGACCAATGGCTTGGCTCCAGATTTAACTATTTGGCTGAACTTAGATGTGAGAATTGGTCTCCAAAGAGTTAAGTTACGGGGAGAGGGCGATCGCTTGGAGAAAGCAGCCCTAGAATTTCATCAACGGGTCTCCCAAGGCTATCAAGCCCTTGCTATCCGTCAGCCCCAAACTTTTATCACCATTGAAGCCAACCAGCCCCAAGCCCTAGTCACTCAAGCAATCCAGCAAGTTCTGGTGAAGCATTTTCAGGATTTTGCAGAGATTTAGCGGCAATTATAAAAAATTAATGTATTGAGAGATTGGTATCTGGAACACAACTTTTTCTGAATAACCGTTAAAATCTAACACTAGTAGTAATCTTCGAGAAATTAATTAGAAATTAATTAGGAATTAAAGTAAATGAGCTTAGAAACCTTAACCCCCTCACCCCTCTCTTCATCGGCAACCGCCGTCGCTCCGGTATTTAATCCAGCCTATAATCCTAGTGATTTTGATGCCGCAGTCATGACTACCTATGGCAGATTTCCCTTGGCTTTGGTACGGGGCGAAGGCTGTCGAGTCTGGGATACCCAAGGCAAAGAATACCTAGATTTTGTGGCGGGAATTGCCACCTGTACCCTCGGTCACGCCCACCCAGCCTTGGTGGAAATTGTCACCCAGCAGATTCAGACCCTGCACCACGTTTCTAATCTTTACTACATTCCTGTCCAAGGAGAATTGGCTCAGTGGATTATTGATCACTCCTGTGCCGATCGAGTCTTTTTCTGTAATTCTGGAGCAGAGGCAAACGAAGGAGCGATCAAACTAGCTCGAAAGTATGCCCACACGGTCTTAGGGATTGCGGCTCCGGTGATTATTACTGCCCAAGCAAGTTTCCATGGTCGAACTCTGGCGACGGTGACAGCTACCGGACAACCCAAATACCAAAAGGACTTTGATCCCCTGATGCCGGGGTTTGCCTACGTTCCCTACAATGATTTTGCGGCGCTGGAAACAACTATTCAGGAGATCGATCGCAATGAACGGCGGGTGGCAGCTATTATGCTAGAGGCGCTCCAAGGCGAAGGCGGAGTACGTCCGGGCGACCTAGATTACTTCCTGAGATTACGGAAACTTTGTGATGAAAAGAAGATTTTACTAATTCTCGATGAAGTCCAAGTGGGTGTAGGGAGAACTGGAAAATTCTGGGGTTATGAGCATCTGGGGATTGAGCCAGATATTTTCACCAGTGCCAAGGGTCTAGCCGGGGGTATCCCCATCGGGGCGATGATGTGCAAAAAAGCCTACGATGTGTTTCAGCCCGGTGATCATGCCAGTACCTTTGGGGGCAATCCCTTTGCCTGTGCGGCGGGGCTGACGGTGGGCAAGACGATCGTGGCGCAGAAACTCCTCCAAAATGTCCAAGAGCGGGGTGAACAACTACGCAGCAAACTGCGGGCGATCGTCCAGAAATATCCCCAAATCTTTGATGAAGTCCGGGGCTGGGGTCTGATCAATGGCTTGCAGATCAAACCAGAAATTGCGTTAACTTCTGTAGATGTGGTGAAGGGAGCGATCGAGCAAGGGCTTCTCCTTGTCCCCGCCGGACCAAAAGTGATCCGGTTTGTCCCCCCCTTAATTGTCTCTGCTGCCGAAATTGACCTAGCCGTAGCTGCCCTAGAGCGAGCCGTATCTAAACTGATTTAATTTCCACTAGCAGGATTTACCCAGTTGAATGTTGCTAATTCTTTATAGAGTGCTAAAGAATGCGTAAGTCTTAACTAGTTTAACTGCCACTAATTTAGCCTGCATTTACTGATCAACCTCCCTATGTTTCCTCGATTCGATCGAACAGCATCGGGAGGTATTAATCTCAGAAAATTCCTAAGTCCCCCTAAAATCTATGCCCCTTACCCTAGCTCAGACCAAACCCCTTAACGCCCCCACCGTACATAAACTGCCCAACAGGTTAACAATTATTGCCGAGCAAATGCCCGTAGAAGCGGTGAATTTGAATCTGTGGCTGCCCGTGGGTTCTCTGGTGGAAACTGATGATATTAACGGCATGGCGCATTTTTTGGAGCATATGGTGTTTAAGGGAACTCAGCAACTAGCGATGGGGGAATTTGAGCGGCGGATTGAAGAGCTGGGGGCAGTGACCAATGCCGCCACCAGCCAAGATTACACCCATTACTACATCACCACGGCTCCCAAGGATTTTGCAACCTTAGCTCCTTTGCAGCTAGAAGTCGTCCTGAATGCTTCTATGCCCGCCGCCGCTTTTGAGCGAGAGAAATCTGTAGTGATCGAAGAGATTAACCGTAGTGATGACAGTCCCCAACGGCGCATCTATCAGCAAGCGATCGCCCTCGCCTGTGCCGAGCTACCCTACCGTCGTCCGGTGCTGGGTTCCCGGTCAGTAATTGCGGGATTAGCACCAGAGCAAATGCAGGAATTTCACCGCAATTGGTATCGTCCAGATTTGATGACGGTGGCGGTGGTGGGCAATCTGCCAGAGGCGGAAATGATCCAGATCATCACGGAAGCGATCGAGCAAACTGGTCATGGTAATTTCTCATCCAAATCCTTCTCTAGCCAACCCCAATTAGGAACCTACACCCCAGAAGTTCCTTTGCAAACTATTGTCCGCCAAGAATATACTGATGCGGGCATCCAACAGGCTCGCCTAGTCATGGTGTGGCGGGTTCCGGGTTTTCAAGATTTATCCTCTACCTACGCCCTCGATGTTTTATCCGTGATCTTGGGGCAGGGCAAACTCTCTCGGCTGTTTCAGGAACTCCGGGAAGAAAAGCAACTAGTTACCCAAATTGGGGTGAGTAATATGACTTTCCAGTGGCAGGGGGTATTTTATATTTCGGCGCAACTCCCGGCCGCAAATATTCCCCTAGTCGAGGCAGCGATCGTCCATCACCTCGAAAAAATCCAGCAGGAATTAATCACCCCCGCAGAAATCGATCGAGTCCGGACTCAAGTAGCAAATAGATTTATTTTTGGCAATGAACGTCCCAGCGATCGAGCCGGGCTGTATGGCTACTATCACGCTCTTTTGGGGGATTTACAACCAGCCATTAATTATCCCCAGCTAATTCAATCTCTGACTGCGGAGGATATCCAACAAGCTGCCCAAAAACACCTCAATCCCCACGCCTACGGAGTTCTCGCAGTGAAACCAGCCCCATAGTTTTTTCCGTAATTCCCCAAAGAAAACCTAAAGGATTCCAGAAAATAAGTACCAGCAGTTAAAATCAATTAACCAAACGTGTTTCCAACCAAACAATAAATTTCAAGGTTTAATGCATATGCTCCTGACTCGCTTTTCTTTGCTCTCTCCCCTGTTAGGGCTGCACATCCCTGATGGCTTTTTGAACGTCCCTGTAATGGCAGTAACTTGGATTATAGCCTTGGGTCTCATTGCTATCTGTCTCCAAAAAACCCAAGCAGAATACAAAGAACGAATTGTCCCGTTGATGGGAGTGTGTGCTGCCTTTATTTTTGCGGGGCAGATGATTAACTTCCCGATTCCCGGTGGTAGCTCTGGTCACTTGTTGGGGGGAACCTTAGCGGGAATTCTCCTCGGACCTTGGGCGGGTTCTCTGGTGATGATGGTGGTGTTTATTGTCCAGACCTTTGTGTTTCAAGATGGCGGCGTGACCGTGCTGGGGGCTAATATTGTGAATATGGGTTTAATTGGGACTTTTGGCGGCTACTATCTCTACCGAGCAGTACGGATGACGATCGGTCGGGAGAAATTCTGGGGGATGTTAACCGGGGCGCGATCGCCTCCTGGACTAGTGTCATGGTGGCGGCTATTGCCTGCTCCTTTCAACTCGCCTTCTCTGGAACTGTGCCTCTGGGTGTAGCTTTGACTGCCATGATTTTTTGGCATACCCTGATTGGCCTCGGCGAAGCCTTGATTACCACCTCCGTAGTTAGTTTCCTCTGGCGGACTCGTCCCGACCTATTCTACGATCGCCCCCGCCGCCTTATTGCCTAAATGGCAAACACTTTCGCCTTTACCAAAGCACTACTAATTTAATCAGCTATTAACAAGTTATAGCAAAGTCAGAGTTACTTAGAACAAGCCCCACAGTGCCGACCTGATTCTCTAGGCAATGATTGATATTGACTAGAGCAAAGTCAAAGTTGCCTAGGACAGGCTTAAGCCCCTTGTTCATCAAGTTAGTCGTTATCCTAACTATCCCTTCCCTTGCTATGGAATGCAGGATTGTAGCCAAGGCAACCGCATGAAATTTTCGGCAAAATGACAATGAGAGTTAGACAAGATGTCCAACTCTGCAAATTCTTCCTAACCTCATTTAATGGCTATTTTATAGATAGCTTGTGCCTGTAACAGAGTAAGAAGATGTCATATCTGTTCCGGGAATCCAAGTGAGAACAGATGCAAAGTGATTGTGCTGATCAAAAATTATGACATTATTGTGATTCGTATTCCCAATTCCTGTAGAAACAGACAAATCATGCCACTCTAAATCTTGGAACAGCCCAATAGGGGTTTCGTTTACAGTGAAGTCAGCAATATAATTTCCATCTATAGCTTCAACATCAGTTCCTTGCACTATGTCAGTTGTTTCTGCCAGATTAGTCCAAGGAGTTAAGTCTGTTGTTAAACTATCGGATGTTGTCTCAATGCTAGCAGTATCGCCTCTAACAGGTGTGATGTTGCCAGAACTATCATTGTTTCCGCCGGATGTTACAGTCGTTACAGGCATAGGCACAGTGGGTTCCGAGGAGCTGGGGAACATCTCACTGTCAGTTAACACGGGTGGCGGAGTTAATAAGTTGTCAAGACTGACAAAGTTAGGATTGTTAAAGTCATTTTCTGTTAATACTGGCAGCGTAACTGTTTCAGTGACTACTAACAGAGGTTCTGCTGTGATTACAGGTGGCTCACTAGTGGAACGAATGAAGTTAGGATTGCTAGAATTATCTACTCCCGGAAAACTCCCAGTTAAAATATTTTTTGAGGTATTTGCTGTAAAAATGGCGAGGCTTTCTGCCACAGTTATCACGGGGATGGGAGGGAGAGGTTCTAGAATACCGGGAAAGACTTCACCAGTAGTTAACCTCAGGGGTGAAATTGGTTCACCGATCGCCAATAGAGCATCTCTTCCCTGGGCAGTTGGCACACTCCCAAACTCGATAAAGTTAGTAGGTGTAATATTCTTCATCTGCGGACAGAAGCAAGGCAGTTCAGTTTCTTCACCGGGCATCCCCATTTTCACTCCCATCAAAATGGCTAGAGTTTCCGTGAATCCTCCTATATAGGTTTCTTCGATATTTTCTTCCGGGACATTGAAGAGGACGAAGGTATTTGCTCCATCCTCGGTAGGAGCAAAGCTGATTTGAGAGGCTTTGAGTCCATTAAACAAGCCTAGCTTGTCATTGCGGGGATTGAAACCATAAATAGTTTCTACGCCCCAGCCACGGCTCAGACCGAAGATGTCTCGATCGATATCACCGTGCAGCACATCATCACCTTCCCCACCGATGAGGAGATTGTCTCCACTATCGCCGTAGATGGTATCGCTGCCAGCACCACCCAGAATGATGTCATCACCTTCATCGCCAAAGATAGTGTCATCCCCGGCATCGCCTTGGACAAAATCATTACCTTCTCCAGCCAAGATATTGTCATTGCCTTCGCCACCGAGAATGGTATCATCACCAACACCGCCGTCGATCGTATCATCGCCCTCACCTCCAGAGATTTGGTCAGCACCAGAACCTCCATTGAGTAGATCATTGCCGGTCGCACCGATGAGTCTGTCGTTGCCGGAACCACCGTCTAGGGTGTCATCACCTGCTCCACCATGGAGGAGGTCGGATCCTTCTCTGCCCTTGAGGATATCATTCCCCTCTTGACCATACAGGCTGTCGTTACCAGCTTTGCCATCAATGAGATCGTCCCCATCCAAACCATTGATCACATTATTTTGGTTGTCGCCAATCAGGGAATCAGCATAGAGACTTCCTTCTAGGTTCTCCACATTGATAATCAAGTCTCCATTTTCATCTCCAACACCGCTTTGACAATCAAGACCAAGCTGAACAGTCACTCCTGCTGGGGAAGTGTAGTAGGAGGCGGTATCTATCCCAGCACCGCCGTCAATGTAATCACCTTCGGTACCACCAACCAAAAAGTCGTTGCCATTACCGCCCCAGAGTTGATCAACACCACCCTCACCGTGAATAATGTCATCACCATCATCGCCAGAGATCTGATCATCACCGGCTTGACCATTCAGGAAGTCTTGACCAGTGCCGCCTTTGAGGGTATCTGTCCCCTCACCCCCAGCGAGGTAGTCATCGCCGGAGTTGCCGGAAATATTGTCATCCCCTGCTTCACCCCAGAGAGTATCCTCACCGTCGCCACCAGACATTAGATCATCCCCTTCACCGCCGAAGAGATTATCTTCACCTCCATCACCTTGGATGGTGTCGTTACCAGTATCACCGTAAATTTGATCTTCTCCACTGCCACCGCTCAAGAAGTCATCTTCTTCGTTGCCGTGGATTAAATCATTACCGTCTTCACCGTAAATGCTGTCGTTTCCTTCATTACCAGAGAGGGTATCTTCGCCAGTCCCACCAAAGATATTGTCGTTGCCGTCATCTCCTTGGATTAGGTCATGGTCGTCATTACCATAGATGGTGTCATCATCTTCACCGCCACTGATGGCATCGTCTCCGGCGTCGCCATAAATGAGATCACGACCATTATCACCAAAGATAAAGTCATTGCCTTCGTTGCCGTTGATGGTGTCGTTATCTTCGCCGCCAGAAATCTGATCATCACCATCATCGCCTTTAATTTTGTCTTCGCCTTCGTCACCAAAGATGAGGTCGTTATCACCACCACCAAAAATTTTATCGTTACCTTCGTTGCCGTGAATGATGTCTTCTCCGGCATCACCTTTGATTTTGTCCTCTCCGGCGTTACCGTCGATCGTGTCTTGATCCTTCCCGCCACTAATAGTATCATTACCATCACCGCCGGAAATCTGGTCATCGCCGTCATCACCTTTGATCTCATCCTCACCTTCATCACCAAAGATAAGATCATTTTCGCTGCCCCCAGAGATTTGATCGTTGCCAAAGTTACCGGAAAGGATATCTTCTCCTGCGTCGCCAGCAATTAAATCATCCCCTTCACCGCCGTCGATCGTGTCTTTGTCATTCCCCCCGTTGATGACATCGTTGCCGTTCTCGCCAAAAATTTGATCCTCGCCATCATCGCCGTTAATGGTGTCTTCATCTTCACCACCGAAAATGAGATCATTTCAGCACCACCGGAAATTTTATCTCTGCCAAGACTGCCATAAATAGCGTCATCGCCAGCATCACCAGAAAGCTCATCATCGCCTTCACTACCGTCGAGCAGATCGTTGCCGTTGCCACCATTGATGAGGTCGTCACCATTTTCCCCAAACAGTTGATCATCGCCGTCATCACCGTTGATAGTGTCGTTGTCGTCGCCCCCTAAAATTCGATCGTTGTCAGCACCACCAGAAGTTTTATCGTTGCCAGCACTACCGTAAATGATGTCATCTCCGGCTTCACCAGAAATATCATCATCCCCGCTACCACCGTCGATCCAGTCATTGTTGTTGCCGCCATTGATAATATCTTTACCATCATTGCCTTGGATAATGTCATCGCCATCATCACCGTTAATGGTGTCATCGCCTTCGTCACCGAAGAGTTGATCATTGCCACTGCCGCCGGAAATTTCATCGTTGCCAGTGTTGCCATGAATCAGGTCATCTCCGGCATCCCCAAAGAGATCATCATCCCCAGCATTGCCATCGATCGTGTCGTTGTCGTTGCCGCCATTAATAACATCTTTGCCATCATTGCCTTGGATAATATCATCACCATCATCACCATTAATGGTGTCGTCATCTTCTTGACCAAAGATCAGGTCGTTGCCAGCACCACCAGAGATATTATCTTTGCCTTGGTTGCCATGGAGAACATCATCGCCGTCATCACCGAAGATATCGTCATCCCCTGCATCACCAAAGATCAGGTCGTTGTCAATACCGCCGGAAAGTTTATCTTTACCGTCGTTACCATGAATTAGGTCATCCCCAGCATCACCGGAGATATCATCATCTCCGGCGTTGCCATCGATCGTATCTTTGCCGTCTCCACCGGAAATGGTGTCATTATCTAAACCGCCAGAAATGCGATCGTCTCCTTCATTACCTTCGATATAGTCTTGACCTTCATCTCCATAAAGCAGATCATCATCGGCTCGACCATAGATTTTGTCATTACCGTTGCCTCCATAGATTGTGTCATTCCCTGCTTCTCCGTAGAGTTCGTCATCATCTTCTTCACCATAAATGATGTCGTTGCCAAAGCCACTATCTCCATGAATGATGTCCTTCCCTTTGCCACCCCGGATGGTATCATCTCCATCGCCTCCATGAATAAAGTCATCTCCATCTTCTCCATAGATGGTGTCGTTACCTGCTTCTCCATCAATGTTATCGTCTCCATTGCCTCCATAAATTGTGTCAATTCCATCCCCACCAAGAATTTCATCGTTGCCGTCGTCTCCCGAAAGCTGATCATCTCCCGCATCTCCCAAGAGTTTGTCATTACCATTACCACCCCGGATCATATCTTCATTGTCACCGCCGTGAATAAGATCATCTCCGTCTTCTCCATAGATGGCATCGTTACCTGCTTCCCCATCAATTACATCGTCTCCTTTACCTCCATAGATTTTGTCCTGATCATCGCCGCCAAGGATTTCGTCGTCGCCATCATCCCCCCAAAGCTGATCATCGCCAGCATCTCCTGATAGTTTGTCATGACCATTACCACCCCAGATATTATCTTCGTCATCGCCTCCACGAATAGAATCATCTCCATCTTCTCCCTCGATCGTATCTTTACCCGCTTCTCCGTTAATTACATCGTCTCCTTTGCCTCCAAGAATTTTGTCATTTCCAGTGCCACCAAGAATTTCATCGTTGCCATCATCTCCCCAAAGCTGATCATCTCCGGCATCTCCAAAGAATTTGTCATTCCCATTACCACCCCGGATGGCATCTGCACCATCACCTCCATAGATAAGGTCATCTCCATTTTCTCCATCGAGAGTATCGCTACCTGCTTCTCCATCAATTAAATCGTCTCCATTCCCGCCACGAATTGTGTCCTGATCGTCTCCTCCATAAATTTTATCTTGACCATCACCACCAGAAATTACATCATTTCCTGCTTCGCCAAGAAGAAGATCGTCACCACCCCAACCATTTAGGGTGTCATTACCAGCACCACCGTATAGAAAGTCTGGAGCATTATCTTCTTCACCGCCATCCAATAGATCATTGCCATCGTCTCCATATATGTAGTCAGTATCAGCTTGCCCATAGAGCTTGTCGTTGCCGCCACCGCCAGCCAACTGATCAGACCCTTTTCCTCCATAGAAAGTATCAGTATAATCACCACCAGACATCTCATCATCTTGGTCTGAACCGATGATCTTTTCAACACTTCCAACAGTATCTACAGTGCCAAAGCCATCCTGAATCTTATAAACATCCGAGCCAGCATATTTTGTAGCCTGAACAATGATTTTATCAAGGCTAGATGCATAATCAGCAGTATCAAACCCATTGCCCCCATCTAATAGATCATAGCCTTGACCACCAACTAAAGTATCATTACCTCCATTGCCTCGAATAACATCATTTCTTTTACCTCCATCAATTGTTCCTGTTCCTTCAATGAAATTATCATTGTCTGGTAAATTGCCTGGAGCAAAATAGAATCCTTTTGGGTGCAGTCCCTGAAATAATTCATTGAAGTGATTCTTTAAGTTTTCTTGGGGAGCATAATGAACATCAAATGAGTGTTTTTCCATCGCTATATCAAAGCCTTTTGAGAAATCACCCCCTCCTAGTTGATTGACCTTCTCTAAATAATCACGAAAATGTTGTAGCATATTCTCAAATTTGGATTTTGCTACATCAAGAGAATCAGTGCTTTCTATTCCGCCAACATCTGCTTGTAAAATTAGTAACGGATCACCTCCAACGGCATCAGATTCTATCTCATAGTTAGGATAGCCATTGGCATTTAAGTACTTAGTTTCTGTGGCTGTTGCAATAACTTTAACACGAGATAAATCAAAGCCTAATTCATTCAAGTCTCGTAGTCCATCTTCTACAAAAAAGTTTCCTTGAGAATTAGGAATGAAAATAACAGAATTACTATCTTGCATTATTGATGGACTTAGCCAATTAGAAATTGAGTCATTATTATTAGTAGTTTGCTTATTCCATTGTTGCTGGGATTTCTGCCAAAATTGTCCATCACCTTGCAACCATTCTTGGTTTACCTTTTGACTTGCTGTTGTATCAGCAAATATGTACTGTGTTAATACTTCTCCAATATCTGATCCAATAAAGAGAGATTGTATATCACTAGGAGCTAATGAATTCTTTATATAGTCAAGGAAAATAGGCATATCTTGTGAAAGAGATAGCTCTATAGCATTAGGCAAAGATAGTACTCTTTGAACAGTATCTTGTAAATATCCAGTCAAATCACTCACGCTACTTTTTAGGTTTGAAAAAGATGAGTCTAGTGAAGAGAAGTCGATTGAATTTTGACCGAGGCTTGTGATGAAGTCTCCGAGTTCTTGAGCACTTTTACTGATGCTGTCTTGTATAAGATTTAAGGATTCTTGCTGGATTTTAGAAAGTATGTTTTTTAATGTAGGATCAACAAAGCTTTCAAATGTATTCAAGAGACTAGATATTGCCCTAGGCACTCTATTCCAATCAACTGGGTCTGTGCCAAAACTAGTAACATAATCTACCATGTCCCATGTGGTTTCTAAAAAAGCTGATCTAATATCAGAAATGCCTTGAGTTATCTCAGTAATATTTGAGTTTAATACAGGTATTATCTTATCAATTATTCCTTTCCAGAAACTATTAAAGAAATCAAAAGTGAAATGTGCTTTATTCGGATTAACAACGGGGTCAAACCAAACAGAACCATTATTAGATGACGTAATAGGACTCCAAGAAGAGCCACTAAGATTTAGTGAACTATCAAGCTTATCCCAAGAGCCTCTAATTCCTGAATCAGGCCCTATAATTCCCCCATTAATGAAAATAGTTCGAGTTTTTCCCCCATCATCAATAAGGTTATTAAAAACAGAATTAAAATCCCATTTGTAACCGTCAGAATATGTAGTAGATTTTTCAGCGTCAAACAAACTTCCATTCAAATTCAAAATGGTAGCATCATTTCCTGCTTCATTTGTTCGATCTTTGAAGCACTCCAAGTAATACCTTGAACTAAACCAGCAAATAATTCTCCTTCATCTCCCGGAGTATCAACTGCATTGATTTTCCAGTCTACAGAATGCCCAATCTCCTCCAAGAAAACACTCCTCACCGCCTCAGCATTCCCTGCATACTGATTCAAGAAATCACTAGAAAAATAGATAGTATTCTTCTCCCCCGCATAGGCAGCATTTGCCCCTTGAAGCTGCTCCCCCGGCAAAATCTCTAGCTGCGGTAACGCGCTAAAATCCCCCGCCAACCACTGCTGCCGCAGCGCCTCGATCGCCGCCCCATCATAGGTCGTGCCAAAAACTTGCTTAATCACCGATTCAAAATCATCCCGACCCGCAAACCCCGTCAGAGTTGAATAGACCTCAGGCAGAACAGCATTCAGAGCTTGAGCAGCAAAAGTTTTGGTGGTAGCAGCATCCATAATTTTAGTCTCCAAGAATAGTAAGTTAAACTCCTAAATAGGGAACATAAGATTTCTCTCTTACATAGCCCCATCATTTCCAAATATTGAACTTATGCAATCACCCCTAAGAGTTGATAAACAATCACTCGCTTAAATAATCAGCGTAAAACCTTGCCTCCATAGCTATGGAGAAACACTGGTAACAACTGGCTGCCCAGAAATCCTCCAACCTCTTGAACAAGTGGGTCTTGAGGAACCTCACTTGAGGAAGAAAGTCAAGGTGTTCTAGGGATAATCTATCTCTAAATTTAGGTAAATGATTTCTAGTGATTTCATAAACTAAGATATTAAGTACAAAAAAGTTTAGGTCACTTAAATAAGACTATAGCCTAAAAAAACAAAATATCCGCAATAATACGGATATTTCTTATTTGTGATATTTATGTATAAGTGTAATTGCTTAAGTTTTACTAATGCTTTAAATGCTTGCAATGACAAGATATTCCTTGTGGAGCAAAGATTACAGTTAATATTTACTTGGTCAACTCTTAACATTTAATCTAAATAAGACACCGTAAATACCTGACTAAAATCTGGCGATCGCTCCCTTTAATTGTCTATTTAGGCATCTCAGTCACACAAAACTTAACATGTTACAAAACAACAAGCCTACCTATTGTGTGCCGTAAGATACATTTAGCAACCTACTTTAACTAACGTAGTATATTTTTATATCCAATTTCTCTCGTCACTAGTCAATTCTCACCCAGCATTATTCTAAATTTGCGGTAGAAATGAGCCAATTTTATTGAGGAGCAAAAGAAACTAATTTACCTAGCCGAAGGAGCTAAATAATGACATCTAGTTTTGGCTGCAACTCAGGAAAATCTCCCAGCAAAACTTCCCAAGAAATTAGCCCCCCAAATTAGCAAGTCTCTCGATCGAGCAATTTATCAATTTGTTTCTGTAAATCTGTTTGTAGCAATCTGTTAAAGTATTAGGTCTAAGCTCATGCAGCTAATCACGTCTAACCTAAAATTTTTAACTATTTGTACTTAGTATGGCTAAAGTTCTTGTTTCAGACTCCATCGATCAAGCAGGGGTAGATATCCTTGCTCAGGTTGCCCAAGTTGATATTAAAACTAACCTCACCCCCGACCAACTCAAGGAAATCATCGGCGAGTATGAGGCCCTGATGATCCGCTCCAGTACCCGTGTCACCCAAGAAATTATTACCGCCGGCAAACAATTAAAAATTATTGGTCGGGCTGGAGTTGGGGTGGATAATGTTGATGTCCCTGCTGCCACGAAACAGGGGATTTTAGTGGTGAATTCTCCCGAAGGTAATACGATCGCCGCCGCCGAACACGCCCTCGCCATGATGATGGCTCTGTCTCGGTTTATTCCCGAAGCCAATCGATCGGTCAAGGACAACAAATGGGAACGGCAAAAATTTGTCGGGGTGGAAGTTTATAAGAAAACCCTCGGCATTGTCGGCTTAGGAAAAATTGGCTCCCACGTCGCCACCGTAGCTAGGGCGATGGGCATGAAACTCCTTGCCTACGATCCATTTATTTCCATGGAACGGGCTGAAGAACTGGGCTGCCGAGTGGTGGAGATGGATCTATTACTCCAAGAATCTGACTACATCACCCTCCACATCCCCAAAACCCCAGAAACCGCCCATTTAATCAATGCGGCGGCCCTCGCCAAAATGAAACCCACGGCGAGAATTATCAACTGTGCTAGGGGCGGGATTATCGATGAAGAAGCTCTGGCGATCGCCCTAAAAGAAGGCAAAATTGGCGGGGCAGCCCTCGATGTTTACGAACAGGAACCCCTAGGCGAATCTCCCCTCCGGGCTTTAACTACGGAAGTTGTCCTAACTCCCCACCTCGGAGCCTCCACCGCCGAAGCGCAGGTAAATGTGGCGATCGATGTGGCAGAACAAATTCGGGATGTGCTCTTGGGTTTACCAGCTCGATCGGCGGTGAATATTCCCGGGCTTTCCCCCAATGTCATGGAAAAACTCCGCCCCTACCTCAGCTTGGCAGAAACCCTAGGGCATCTGGTGAGCCAACTTGCCGGGGGCAGGATTGAATCTCTCAATATTGGCTTGTACGGAGAACTCGCTGGCAGTGAAACTAAGCCCTTGGTGGTAGCAGCTCTCAAAGGGCTGCTTTCCGATGCTTTGCGGGAGCGGGTGAACTACGTCAACGCTAGTATCGAAGCCAAGGAACGGGGGATCCGGGTGGTGGAAACTAGGGATGCTTCTCTACGGGACTATTCTGGCTCTCTGCAACTATCGGCTAAAGGGACTCTTGGGGAACATTCGGTAACTGGAGCTTTAATGGGAGATGGGGATATTCATATTACGGCGATCGATGGCTTCCCCATCAATGTCCCCCCCAGCAATCATATGCTCTTTACTTTGCACCGGGATATGCCCGGACTAATTGGCAATATCGGCTCCCTATTGGGGAAATTCAATGTCAACATTGCCAGTATGCAGGTGGGCAGAAAAATTGTCCGGGGTGATGCGGTGATGGTGTTGAGTATTGACGACCCCCTGCCAGAGGGCATTTTAGCTGAGATTAAAAAAGTGCCGGGCATTAGAGATGCCTACACTGTGACTCTAGCTTAACTCTAGCTTAACTCTAGCTTAGGTTGATCAGCCCAAAATGACCCCGCCGCTCTAGGCGGTTCTAGCATGGGTGGCTCAAAACTATCCCGCCCATGCCAGACAAAAAATGTAAGTCCTGACCCTAATCAATCCATATTTCAGAGGCAGTTGAATTTGATTCAAAAGTTTTGGGCGGGGTCTGGTGTATAGCAAGATTAAACCATACCACCGCCACCAAAAGACCGAATCCACAGCCCAGCAAAAAAGCCCACCCATGGGAAGGATCAAGCACGTAGAGTAAGCGTCGATCGCCGCTATAGATCTGCAATAGCCAGCCTTCCTTGGTATTGTCAAACCTAGGTTGTAGTTTCGTTGAGTCAAACTTATTCATCATGACCTACTCCATAAAAAATATTTCAAGTGGAGAAACCGGGCTACTTAAACCCGATATTGATATCGAACAGAAAACCTAAAAAGCAAGAATCGGGACTCCGGCTTCTTAGGTTTGTATATTCTTAGGTTTGTATATTTTTAATTAACAGCCTTCTGGTCCGCAGAAAGTGTGAGCATACAGTACTTCCGCATTACAGATATAGGCAATACCTGCATAATCATTGAAAAACTTCACAGCTACTCGATCGGCAATCTGCTCAGCTATATGGCGATTTTCGGTGAGTACTTCAAACTTGATATTTGACTCGGTATCAGAAACACTAGGCTGTCCTGATGAACGGACATTCCGACTGCCTTTACCGCCAGTTTCCACCACTGTGTAGCCAGTCGCCCCGACTTCTTCAATAATCTTGGCAACTTTTTTCAGTAGTAATTTTTCTGTGACAATAACGAGCTTAATAGCTTGCTTAGCCATAGGATTTACCTCTCAATATGTGTATTTAGTATGTATTCAGAATCGGCAAAATATTCCTAAGATTTTACTGATCTATAGCAAAGCTAGAGTTGCTTAGGACAAGCAAGGGGGTTAAGCCCCTTGTTCATCAGGTTATTAAATACCCTAACTATTACCCTAACTATCCCTTTCTTTGCTATATCAGCTAGTGCTATGGTCTGCCTAATTAGGGTAGCGCTGATAGACCAAGATATTTGAGGATCAACCCCCCAGCACTTGGGCAAGTCCAATGAACAAGGGTATGCACAGGGCAATGGCAACTGGCGTACCAACGGCTGTGGAAGCCCCGATGTAGGCAGAGGGATTAGCTGACGGGATTCCTGCACGCAATGTGGGTGGACCTGAGATATCTGAGCTAGAGGAAGCAATGACAGCGAGGACGACAACGCCACCAAGGCTAAATCCAGTGGTGTAATGGGCAATTAGACCGAAACCGAAGGCAATGAGACCATGCAGTATGGGAGCCACTAAGGCATACAAAGCGTACCACTGGGCTACCTTGCGAAGCTCGGCTAGTCTTGTCCAGGCTTCCATGCCCATAATCAGCATTAGTACGGAAAGAAAACCACGGAAGAGGGGATCATAGAAACTCTTGTAAACACTTTCTGGCTGGGTTAGCAGACCTAAAGCGAGACCAAGAATTAGAGCGGTTAAGGCAGAACCTTGGAGGCTTTCCTTGATAATTGCCCAGACATTAACTCGATCGTCTTCGTTATTCTCTGGCTCTCCAGAATATCCACCGCCGAGGCTACCCGGTTCGTCAGTATATGCACCTACAGCCACAGGCTGCTTGCTGAAATAATTCTCATTTCTGAGCTGTCTGTTGCGTTTCTGATTGGTGGTATAGATGTTAGCCAAGACGATCGCTGTCACTAGGGCTGGAATATCCATGAAAGGATAAAGAGCAGCAGCCCAAGGCTCGTAGGAGATACTCTGCTCTTCTAACAGTGTGAGAGCCGCAGCCATAGTCGAGCCGCTCACGGCTCCGAACAAGCCAGCAGTTGCCAGGGCATCTACAACCCTGATCTTAGGCAGCTTGGCTAAGGTATACCGTGCAATAAATACGATGAGAATTCCTATGAATACAGCGAAAAATGCAGGTAATAACATCTCTACCAAGTTGGAGTTACGGATTGCCTGTCCACCAGTCAGACCGACTTTCATCAACAGCATGAAGACGATGAACTGATAGATTGCATCTGGAATTGTCAACTTGCTATTGACGGCAGCAACCACGATACCTCCAATGAGAAAACCGAGAGTCGGGGACTGTAACTGTGCTATAAAGCGCGTCAAAAAATCAGTAAAGAAATCCATAAAAACACTCCTCTTGAATTATTACTTAAGATTTAGAACAGGGCAGGTAAGTAGGGACTAGAAAACCTACAGCAAGGAAAGGGATAGTTAGGATAACTACTAACTTGATGAACAAGGGGCTTAAGCCTCTGGCTTGTCCTAAGCAACTCTGACTTTGCGATAGGTCACTAGTCCTACCCGCCCGGATAAGTGACGATTTGACTCGCACTCCATTGCACCACCGTCGAAGTATGTTGCCTGTCAGAAAATAGGACTCGACTCCGGTGGAGGATCAATGATTGATTCAATTAATGATGATTTTTGTTGGGGAATGAATTGGGAAGGTGATGCCCACTCGGATTAGGGCGAGAGAGCCGTATTTCCATCCACTAAGTTATTTAATCAATCAAATAATCAATCAAGTAATCAATCAAATAAGATTAATTAATTAATAGATATTTATCTATACAATTTATTTTTCCTTGTGAATAAGTCTAAAACAAAAACCTAAGAAATTGTTCATTTTTTAGTAACAACTTCCAAATTTTATTAATAAGATTTATCTATAGTACCTGTAAAGTTTGTGTTGCCCCTAAGTCTCAAAGGTATTAAAATATCTCGATAAAATATTTGCAAAATTTCTAGTTTGATTTAGCCTGCATCTTTGGTAATTCCGAAACCTCTTAATAGTCAGAATCATCCATCATCCCCGGACTAATCAAGGTAATATCAAATTCATCTAGGGGTTCACTATTACTTAAAGTGTCTCCACCCTGGAGATAGTAGATGACTTTGACTTGGGGACCAAAGACTACTTCATCTTCATCTTCTAAATCCCGCACATCCATTTTATGACCATTGATCATTAAGCCATTGACACTAGCTTTGCCATTGGCATCACCATCGACAATTTGATAGTACTGGCTACCATCCGGGCGAGTGCGCCGGAAGATATTTGCATGGTAGCGAGAAACAAATTGTGACAAGATCCGAATTTTACACTTCGCATCTCTACCGATCGAATAGGAAGACTGATCTAAGGTCACTTCGCGTCGACCTTTATCATCTTCAACCACTAATATATGTTTTTGACTTGATTGTGCCGACATGGGAAATAAAAGATTTGAGGAACCAAAACATTGACTTGCTCAAGCAGTTAGCTGATCATATCACAACCGCCGATTTTGGCGCAGCAATAGAGAGTTAGTCACGACACTCAGGGAACTAAACGCCATTAAAGCTCCGGCAACTGAGGGATTAAGACTGATTCCCCAAGGAAAGAGGCAGCCCGCAGCAAGGGGAATGGCGAGGGTATTGTAGGCAAAAGCCCAGAATAGGTTTTGTTGAATTTTCTCAAAGGTAGCACGGGAGAGAACGATCGCCTCCGGGACATCCCGCAAACGATTGTGAATTAAGACTAAGCCCGCCGTTTCCACTGCCACATCAGTGCCACCTTGGAGAGCGATACCCACATCTGCCTGAGCTAAGGCGGCGGCATCGTTAATTCCATCTCCTACCATAGCAACTTTTTGTCCTTGGGCTTGGAGTTTGGCAATAATTTCGGCTTTATCTTGGGGTAGGAGTCCGGCGTGAATTTGGTTTGGTAGATGACCCAAGCCTAGCTGCTGCCCGATCGCCATTGCTGTGGCGGGTTGATCTCCGGTTAGGATCATGATTTTCAGTCCCAGCTTAGCTAATTCTTGCATCGTTGTCACTGCATCAGTCCGGAGGGGGTCTTGCACGGCAATAATCGCCTGAAGTTTAGTTTCTACAGCTAAATAAACGATGGTTTTTCCTTGGTTCGCAAAGCTCTGAGCTTGGTCGATCGCCTCTGGGGATACTGCAATTCCCCCTTGAGTTATCCAAGCCTGATTTCCTAAATAAACAGATTTGCCATCAACGATTCCTGAAACTCCCAACCCTGCCACCGTGTGACTATCCATCACTGCTAGCAAGGGTAAGGGTGTGGTTAAAGAATCAGTTAAAGATTTAGTTAAAGATTGAAGTTTTTGAGATTGTCCAATGGCTCGACCAAGGGGATGGCAAGTAGTAGCCTCTAAGCTAGCGGCTAACTGCCAAAGATAAGCCTTAGTTTTCTCAATCCCCAATTCCTCAGTCCCGGGTTCTAGGGTTGCGGTTGAGCAAGGAGCTAATTTTGAGGAACCCAGTATCGGGTTGAGAGAGTCTTGGCAAGAGGATTGGATCTCTAGGGACGATCGAGACCAAAATTCCTCTGAGAGAACCAGAAAATCGCTCACCTCTGGGTTGCCGCTAGTTAGAGTTCCAGTTTTGTCAAAAATAACTGTATCAACGCTATTAATTTTTTCCAGAATATCGCCACCCCGGATCAGTAAACCCCGCTCTGCTCCAATACTTGTCCCCACGAGGAGGGCGGTAGGAGTTGCCAGCCCAAGGGCGCAGGGACAGGCGACCACCAGAACTGCGATCGCTAACTTGCCACTCAGAGCAATGGGCGGCATAACATCGCTTATGGTATTACTCATACCCATAACACCACTATGTTGATGGGCTTCCCAAAATAGAGAGTGGGTGGCGAGGAAAGTGGGATCCCAAATTTTTGTGCCGATAAAATACCAAAAGCAAAAGGTGAGGAGAGCGATCGACATCACGCCGTAGGTAAAATATCCCGCCACCGTATCCGCTAATTTCT
>JAAUUE010000023.1 GCA_012031635.1 Coleofasciculaceae cyanobacterium SM2_1_6
TTCTTTTTTGACTTTGATTTTGCTCACCACCGCATCCACCCCGGCGGGAGTTCCAGAAATGACCAGTTGACCGGGACAGTTATCATTGGCTAAGACCACCTCCGCTTCAGTGGCAATGGCAGCTTCGATTTCGGCTCGATCGCCCCCCAAGAGGGCTACCATTTTTCCTCCTTCAGCTTGATCCATAAGTTGCGATCGAAATTTCACCAAACTCAACCCTGTGGCAAAATCAAATACCCCCGCCGCATACAGCGCCACATACTCTCCCAGACTATGCCCCGCCGCCACTGCCGGCTGTTGTCCCTTATCCTTGAGGACATCCACTAAAATCGCCGACACCGTGTATAAACAAGGCTGCGTATAAAGAGTTTGATTTAGCTTTTCGGCTTCACCTTGACAGACTTCCAACACAGACCAGCCCAGAATATCTTCGGCTTGCTGAAATTTTCCCCGAGCCGTTGCCAAGCTAATTAAATCCAGCCCCATACCTAGAGATTGGGAGCCTTGACCGGGGAATACCCATGCAGTTTTAGTCATTAATTTATTGATAGTTTTTATAATTTATGAATCTGGACTATTCTACCTCTTTAATTTGAGTTTTCTGCTCCACGATCGTCTTGGCTACCAGCGTTACTAAAGCTAATAAACCCAGCAACACCGCCGCTGAGAAGGCTTCTTGTGTTTGATATTGTTTATAGGCTTGTTCTACAAATAAAGGCAAAGATTGGGTTTCTCCGGCAATATTTCCCGAAACTACGGAAACCGCCCCAAATTCTCCCATGGCTCTAGCATTGGTCAAAATCACCCCATAAAGCAATCCCCAGCGAATATTCGGCAGAGTCACCCGCCAGAAAATCTGCCAATCGTTTGCTCCCAGAGTCCGGGCTGCTTCCTCCTGCTCCCGCCCCATTTCTTCGAGGACTGGGATCACTTCCCTCGCCACAAGGGTAGGGTAATAAAAAGCGTGGCAAGAACAATCCCCGGAGTTGCAAAGACAATTTTTAAGTTAATTCTTTCCAGAATTCCGCCAAACCAACCTTGACGACCGTAGAGCAGCATGATCATTAACCCAGCAACCACTGGAGAGATGGAAAAAGGTAGATCCAGAACGCTAATAATCAAGGTGCGACCGGGGAATTTGTGACGGGCGATCGCCCACGCTGCACACAAGCCAAATACAGTATTCACAGGCACACAGACAAAGGCAATGATCAAAGTTAAGCGAATTGCCGAGAGAAAATCTGTATCCCGAAAGTTACCCAAAAAAGGCAGGAAGCCATTTTTAAATGCTTCGGTAAACACATTCACAGCGGGCAAGAAAATAATCAAAGTAATATATATCAAGCTAATGGCAATGAGCAGAATTTCTATCTTGAAAGGTTTAGATTTAGAGCCAAAATTTTCCTTAGTTATCGTCATATTTACTCCCCCAAGCTTGTAACAAATTAATTGCAAATAAAATAATTAAAGAAATAACTAACATCACACAGCCAATTACTGACGCGCCTGCATAGTCAAAAGATTCTAGGCGCTGAAATACTAAAACTGGAGCAATTAAATCTTGAAAAGGCACGTTAGAGGCAATAATTACTGTCGAGCCATACTCGCCCACAGCCCTAGAAAATCCGAGGGCAACTCCTGTTAAAATAGCGGGCATTAAAGTTGGTAAAATCACCAAAATAAAGGTCTGACTTTTAGATGCACCCAAGCTCCAAGCCGACTCTTCCACCTCTTTTTGCATTTCTTGGAGGACTGGTTGCACGGTTCTCACCACAAAAGACAGAGAAATAAAAATCATGGCGATCCCTACCCCCAGGCGAGTAAAGGAAACCCTAATTCCTAGGGGGGTAAGGAGTTTTCCCATCCAACCATCGGGGCTATAGACGGTAGCCAAAGTCAAGCCAGCGACAGAAGTGGGCAAGGCAAAGGGTAGGTCGATCGCTGCATCTACTAATCTTTTCAGAGGAAAATCGTAGCGGACTAAGACCCAAGCAATCAGAGTGCCAAATACGCCATTAAATAGGGAGGCGATCAACGCCGTCACAAAGGTGACATCGTAGGCAGAAATTGCGGTTGGCGAAGTCGCAATCTCCCAGAAAGTTTTCGTGGTGCTTGCCCGCAAAAACAGAGCAATCACGGGAATAACTAACATGAAGGATAAATATCCCCCGGTAATTATCCAAGTCCAAGGTAATTTGTTAGATTTGTTACGAGATTTGGTAAGCGAAGATACGGCGGTCATTAATATTTACTAGGTTTGAGTTACTGATAGATTATACTTAGCAGATAATGTTATTTTTGTCATGGTAAAAGGCAACCTTATTAGAGAATTTTTACTATAAGGGTTTTGCTACCCGTTTAACTGAACTCTAAATAGCTAGTATAATGGCGATTGCAATGAGTTAGGATCAAGTAGTACCCTCAGACAACTAAAATAAAAATGGACAATAAGGAATTATTTATAGATGGATACTTAAATAGAATTTCTGAGCAATTTGGGGTTGACAAAGACACATCTTTTGAAATTTTCTCAATTGCGGCAATTACAGAGCGTCCATTCCAAGAAGTATATGATGATATCCAAATCAGGCAAAAACTAGATCAAGACTCTAATCTCAAAGGGAAAGATGGAGGTATAGACGGGGCTGTATTTGTAGAGCAAGGTGGCTACTATACATTAATGGTATTTCAGTGTAAGAATAGCAAAACTCTAAAACCAAACCAGCTTGATAAGTTTCGCCATGATGTTGATGATCTTTTTATTTACGGAATAGCTAAACCGCATACAGAGTTACTGCAACCCAAGATTAGTGAATATCAACAGCTATCAAAGGACGGATTTATCATTGAAATTAAATATTATTTTGTCTATGCTGGCTCTAATCACGATCCTAACTCTGGAGCAAACAATCAGAGTTATCAGGCTTACCATCAACCTGGTGAATATGAAATATGGGATGCAGGGGCAATTTATAAAAAAATTAGTCAGCTAATTAAAGCCCAATCTAAGCGCAAAGACATTAAGTTTATTTTCAATCCTCAAACCTCAAATATCATAACTTCTGATCGACAAGGACAGGGCTTGTATACTTATTCTGTTGGGAATGTAAGGGCTGCAAATTTCCGGATCGAAGCAGATGAGCTTTGTCGGTTAGTTGAACAAGAGCTATCTGCTAACAATACTTATGAGTTTCTTTTTTCTGATAATATTCGTTCTTTTTTGGGATTTAAAGTTAGACCAAATCAAAGAATGAAAGAGACGTTGACTGACCCCGATTCATCCATCTATTTTCCCCTGCTTAATAATGGTGTGACTATCATTTGTGAAAGAATGGAAATTCCTTCTACTTTACAAAGCGGAAAATATATTTTACCTGCCTATAATCCTATAATTGTGAATGGATTACAAACTACTCGTGTTATTTATGAAGTATTAAAGAAAAGTAGACTAAAAGGAGTCGATCGCCTCCAAAATGTTTTTGTCAACGTCCGTTTATACGAAACCAGTGATACTGAAATCGTCGAGAAGATTACCGATGCCACGAATACTCAAACTCCTATTTCTTATAAAGATAAAGTGAGTAATAAAGACTTTAATCTATACGCAAAGGAAATATTTGCTAACCAAGGAATTGCCTATATTACAAAACGTGGGGAAGTTTTCTCTAATCATCTTAGTAAACAGTTAAAATCCGCCATTGAAAGTGATACACTCTTACGTTTTTGGTATGCAACTTTTTATGAGGAACCAGAAACAGCAAAAAATAGTGTTTATGAAGTTATGGAAGTAATCTTTGATGCTATAAATAATGGAGGTCATCCACTACATAGATTATTTAATGGGGAGAAAGATTCACCTATTTATCAGCAATTACTCTATGCTTATACAATTTACCGCTATGTGCAAACTAAGAAGAAAGATAAACAAGAGACAATAGAATATATTAGCCATGCAACTGAATTAATTGCCTATGGTATTTATAAGTATTTAGAAAATAATTTGAGAGATGTCAATGACCCAAATAAGTTAGAGGAGGCTTATCAATTTGCTCTTCATATCGTAGATAAAATTATCAAGGCGCAGATAGTATCATATGAACAGCAAGAAAAATCATTTTCCTATAGTGGTTATTTTCGCAAACCAAAATGCAGGTTTGAATACAACCTTGAAGCTAAAATTGTTGATGATGATTCAATTATTGAAAAGCTCAAAAGTAAATACTATTAATATTTTAGAACTACTAATATTTTAGATAATAGTTCAAATAATAGTTAAAGGGGTTAAGCATTGCTGATGATGCCGAAGACGGAGGTGTAGCCGTGGAGGAAAGTATCCCCAGCAACGGGACCAATTTCGCCACTACAAAAGAAGCCAGCAAGGGGAATTTTGCCTAGGTAACTCTGGAAAAGATGGGCATCAAAATTGGGCTGCCCGTAAAGTTTGGCTCCCCGTCCAAGACAGGAAAAGAGGAAAGCTCCGGCGGGGGCATGGGCAGATTTTCTTTGATATTTTTGGAGCATGATTTCTAGGTCTTCGGCGGAGGTGTCGGCATCCCGGAGATGGAACTGGAGGCGCTGTCCCGGACGGACTCGATCGCCCAACGCCACTGCCCCTAGGCGGGGATCCACTCCCAACATATTTCTAATCAAAAAGTCTCCGGCTCCCAACTGCATCTTAAATTCATCCCGAGCCACACCGATGAATAGGGAATGCTGGGCTAGTTCTCGATCGCTCTCACTCAGGGCATTGAGCAGATCCCGCAGGGCTTCTAGAGGCACAAGGGGCTGGTTGGGGCGATCGGCGGTGGCGAGTTCGAGGATAATATTTCGCTCTCCTTTGGTAACTTGGAACAGATCTCCAACGGGGCGACATCCCTGAGCCACGATCGTCTCTAGGACGAAATTCCCACTCAGAGCCACTCCCACGGTTCCTTCCCGATGAAATTGGTAATCCTGAAACAACCCGCTCTTAAAGCCTACTTCCCCGCCGCTTGCCAAGCCCCCCACCTTCACCGCCCCCGGATAGGCAAAATCTAAGCCCCGCAACAGGTCATTGATTCTGGCAGAAAAAGGATCTGCCAAGAGAATAAATTGGGGATTTTCATCGGGGGAAATGCCGACTAAATCTACCCAATGATCAGGAGAACCATCAAGGTCAGGCAGATCATCGGCGGGCAGATGGAAGGTATGGACTTTAATCTCTGGTAACTGCCACAAAGTTAGACTCAGGGCGGGTTCTTCTTCTATTTCTAAGGCTTCTTTCTCGCTATTTGTACCGATCACCCCACCACCACTACAGCCAATTAAAGCCCGGATCGATAACTGGGATTTCAACAGGGGCATGAGACGGGGGTATTCACTGGCGTAGGCTGAAGAGATAAATAGCACGCCCAAATCTGCGGTTCCAGAGAAATTCGCCTTGAGCTTTTCCACAAGTTCAGCGATCGCCATCTCTAAGGAAGGTAGACTAGATAGGGCATTGGTACAGACAATGGCATTACTCATGGGAAGACATTCACTCAAATTATTCATTCACCTTAACTATTTAATAATAGTTGTTCCTGCACCCGTTGTCGAAATCCCCGGCGGACGACGCTAGCAAGGTCAGTTCGGCTCATTTCTAAAAACTCCATAATCAACTCTCTTACAGGCAAATTAGGAAAAGTAGGACTATTTTTTACCTCTACATAGATTTTTCCTTGAAGCTGTAAAATCTGTAATTTCTGATCTGCATAGCGCCAAAGTTCTTTGACACCGAGAGCAGTATAGGCGCTAATTTCTGTTTTTGAGGTGACATCAATTTCTATGGCTAAATCTGGAGGCGGATCTACTGATAAATCTAGAGTCCGCATTCCAATCATCTTTCGGGCATTTTCAATGTAAAAACAATCATCTGGCTCAATCCCTGCTAACATTTCTTCCCGTCTAAAAGTTGTCGAACCATAGGGTTCCCATTCCATTTTTAATTCATCAAGTAAAATTTTGATAAATTCACCAATCAACACTTTAGCTTTTTCATGTTCGGGGGAAGGCATTTGGATTTCTAAATTTCCTTGATAATAGGCAATATGGGCATGGCGATCGTCTCCCATTTCGGTTAGGATTTGCTCAAATTGTTGCCAACTAACATCGTGTAAGGTCAGGCAGTTGCCCGGTTTTACTTCGATTTGTCGCAATTCTAAAGTGGTTAGTACCATGGGATATCTCTCTAGTTAGAGCTAAGATGTTGCTGAATCAATGCTTCGATCTGCTCCGCTTGAAATTTCTTGGCAAGGGGGAGAATTTGTTGAATAAAAGGCTGATAGCGATCGTCCCTTTGACCAATCTCTTGGACTACCTCTACTAATTTTTTTAACCTTCCCTCTTGAGCTAATTCTAGTAAAATCTGTAAGTCAGCAGGCGGGGGTGTAATTATTTCTGAAGAGTTAGCAACTGTTGCTGTTACTTCTTCATGGTTCCATGTTATTTGGAGATGGTGGGCTAGCAAGTTAAATAAATCTTGAGTACTAACTGGTTTAGCCAAAAAATCATCTCCCCCGGCTTCCAAACTCATCTGCTGATCTAGTTGGGCGACTGAAGCGGAGGAAACTAATACTTTTAAGTATTTTAAGTCCGGGTCGTCCCGTAATTGCTTGAGCATCTCAAAGCCATTCATGACTGGCATTTGAATATCTGTAATCACTAAATCTGGGAGGCTTTTTCGCATTTTGTCTAAACCATCTTGCCCATTTTCGGCTTCGGTGATGACAAAACCTAGAGGTTCGAGTAAATGCATAATTACTGAGCGATTCTCCCAGCGATCGTCCACTACTAAAATTTGTTTTCGATCGCCCTGATAGCCAATAACATCGCCGACATTCCCAATCTGTTGTTCTTGCCAATCCACAGCTAAGGGTAACTCTAGCTCGAAAAAGAATTTACTGCCCACTCCCAGTTGACTTTCTACCTGAATTCTTCCTCCCATTAATTGCACGATTTGTTGACTGATTGCTAACCCCAATCCTGTACCTTCGGCTTGCCGTTGGCGATCGCCCACCTGCTCAAAAGCTCGGAATAATTTCTTTACATCTTCTGGAGCAATCCCCACCCCCGTATCCGTGACGCTAAATCTCAGATGAATCGCCTCAAAGTCAGTCGTAGTTGCCACTGATGGCTCAACAGTGAAGGTGACACTCCCTCTGTCTGTAAATTTAACAGCATTACCTAGGAGGTTAATCAATACTTGGCGGAGGCGTTTTTCGTCGACAATAACCCCCGTCAGTAACTGGGGATCAGGTTCGTAGCTAAATTTCAAACTTTTTTGCTGCGATCGAATTTGGGATATTTCCACAACCCCTTGGATAAAAGAGGGTAAATGGACAGTACTGGGGGCTAGTTCTAGTTTTCGAGCTTCGATTTTGGAGATGTCCAGTACATCATTAATCAATGTCAGCAGATGAGAACCGCACTGATGGATAATATTGACTCCATGGCTAACTTTTTCCGGCAAGGTTTTCATCCGTCCCAAAATTTGCGCGTAACCAATAATCCCGTTCAGAGGCGTGCGGAGTTCATGGCTCATATTGGCGAGAAATTCACTTTTGGCTTGGTTGGCTGTGTCAGCTTTCTCTTTTGCCTCAGCTAATTCGGCAGTGCGCTCTGCCACTCGTTGTTCTAGCTGCACGTTGGTTTGGGCTAGGTTATGGAAAGAGGCTTGGAGTTGGCTACTCATTTCATTAAAGGTTTGTCCTAATCTATCTAATTCTTTGATATCTTCCGGCTGGACTTGTTGGACAAAATTACCTTTAGTTATTTCTTGAGAGGCTTTGTTTAAACGATTGATCGGATTGAGAATCCAGCGAGATGTGTAGATTCCTGAGATTATAGCTATGACTAAAGCCAAAAAACATAAGAAAATTGTTGTCCGAGTACTAGTATTAATCTGTTCCATAAAGTCATCCTCTGGAACAATAACTACAATTAGCCAGTCCAGTCCCCACTCATCTTGATAAGGAATCAATTGAGTAAAATACTGCTCTTTATCAAGACTTAGTGTAAGTTTCTTCGGGGAAGTTATTTTGCTAACATCAAAAGACTGATTGTCTAAAATCAGAGCGGTTTGCTTAGTCAAATTATCTTGACTTTCAATGGCTGGCAATAAAGATTTTGTGGCTTTTTTGAAAGGAAGTTCCCCAGTAGATGTGGCTACAAGATTACCCTGCCTATCAACAATAAATGCTTGACCAGATTTACCAATTTTGAGATTTTCTAAGAAGGAACTAATTTGGTTAAGCTTGATAGTTGCACCCAAAAATCCTTCAAAGGATTTATCATTATTTAAATCAACTGGTTGATAGGCACCAATAAATAAAATATCTTCCACAAAGGAAACTGTAACTGGACCCCAAGTTGCCTTACCTTGACTTATTGTGCGTTTGTACCAATCTTGTTGAAAAGGACTCCTATTTTTTAAGATTTGAGCTAGATTCGTTCGTTGACCTAATGAGTTGGTGTTATATGATCTAAACTCAAAGTCATTCTCTGAATCGGTTGTATTAATAAGTAAAACATTTTCCTTACCTCTCTGTCCGGTCTGTACTTGCCCCTGCTGATTAATAACAGTTATAAAGCCAATATTAGGAGAGGTTTTTACCTTTCTCCATAAATAATATTCCCAAGTTTCAGGGAATTCAATCTTAAGAAAACCTGAATCAATTAAAGCTAAACTATCTTGATTAATTTGGTGAGGAGTTGACAAATTGACTCTCAAATTCTGTTCAACTTTGGAACCTATTTCTTCTGTGAGGAGATCGGTCATTTCATTAATAGCTTTTTGTCCATTTCTGAAGGAAAGCCAACCTACAATTCCCACAGTAGCAAATACTTGCAAGACAAAAGGGGCAATCAGGATGAGTTTGAGAGGGATCGATCGACGACGCTGAGTTGCCTCGGTAGCGGCTACTGGCTCAAGTTGCTTAACAGGCATAATATTTGTTCTCTTCTGAGTGGTTTCTTTTAACTTTCCCAGTTTGCAGATAGTTTCTCTCCTTAAAAAATACTTTCAGCAAAAAAATCTGAAGATATCTCAGGTTGTGGAGAAATATATTTAATTTGTGCCGTTATGTTGAATGCTTGCTATATCTTAGCCCATAGATTAATCATCGGGGAATTGCCAACAGGCGATCGATTCAATCTTTCTCCCACTGCACTGAGGACAGAGTATTTCTGCACTTGGGCTCCGCTCAGTGACCCGGCTATGCTCAGTGACCCGGCTATGCTCATTGATCATCTGAGAACCAACCCACTCGTAACCACAACTATGACAGTGACAAAAGATATTGTGGCGATCGGCTTCAGCGAGGGCAGCCTGCCATTGAGCTAGTTCTTGCGGTGTGAGATAGGTGGGCGGGGCAGGATTTGGAAATGGATTTGAAGATGGATTTGAAGATGGATTTGAAGATGGAGGCATGATAAATTCAGGACAAGGGTTACAAGCAAATTTTCAGGGATTTTGACCAACGTCTGGCAAGCAGTTAATTAATACACAGGCGCTACACTGGGTAAACATTAAATTTTAAATAATATTAGGACAAGATTATGGATGCCAAATTAATGTTAATGATTCCGGGACCTACGCCAGTCCCAGAGCAGGTATTGCTGGATATGGCAAAACATCCGGTGGGGCATCGGAGCAAAGAGTTTATGGAAGTGATCGGCTCGGTCACCCAAAAATTAAAATGGCTCCATCAAACTCAGCACGATGTGTTGATCCTGACAGCAAGCGGCACCGGGGCAGTGGAAGCGGGGATTATTAACTTTTTTAGTCCGGGCGATCGAGTCTTGGTCGGCTCCAATGGCAAGTTTGGGGAGCGATGGGTAGAAGTCTGCAACGCCTACGGATTGCAAGTAGACGAAGTTAAAGCTGACTGGGGTAAACCCCTTGATCCCGAAGAGTTTCGCCAAAAACTAGAGGCAGACACAACCAAAAGCTACAAAGGCGTAATTGTCACCTTTAGTGAAACCTCCACTGGGGTATTGAATGATCTAAAAACCATTAATAGCCATGTGCAAGCCCACGGCTCTGCCTTGACGATCGTGGATGCGGTGACTAGCCTAGGAGCGGTACATCTGCCCATGGATGAGTGGGGGATTGATGTGATTGCCTCCGGTTCCCAGAAGGGCTATATGATCCCGCCGGGATTGGGGTTTGTGGCGGTGGGACCTAGAGCTTGGGAAGCCTACAAAACAGCGAAACTGCCGAAGTATTATCTAGATTTGGGTAAGTACCGCAAGGAATCTGCCAAGAATAGCACCCCTTTCACTTCGTCGGTAAATATGATTGTGGCTCTGCACACAGCTTTGACCATGATGGAAGCGGAAGGTCTAGAAAATATTTTCCAGCGTCACCAACGGCAGATGCAAGCCACTAGGGCGGCAGTGAAGGCTTTGGGATTGCCTTTGTATACGGCGGATGACTGTGGTAGTCCAGCGATTACGGCGGTAGTACCCGTGAGTGTAGATGCCCAACAGGTGCGATCGATCATGAAAAACGCTTTAATATTGTCCTTGCTGATGGTCAGGATACCATGAAGGGGAAGATGTTCCGCATCGGGCATTTGGGTTACGTGAGCGATCGAGATATCCTTACCGCAGTGGCGGCTCTAGAAGCAACTCTCCAAGAATTAGGGCATAGTGTCTCTAATCCCGGTGGAGCGATCGCCATAGCCGCAAAAATTCTCGCTGGTAATTAACGATTATTTAGCTCTTCCTTTAGTTCTTGCTCGGAGGAGATCCTAGCCAACTCTTAGGTATCTCCTCTACAATTTCTTAGTGATAGAGGGCTTCTAGGCTTCCTTGGGTTGGAAAACGCTATCGAGAATGCCGGAAACAAAGGAAAGCACGATCGAGCCAATCAAGGCAGGGAAAAAACCAGTGATAGTAAATCCGGGGGTAAAGTACGCTACCAATCCTAGAGAAAGGGCATTTACCACTAACAGAAATAACCCCAAGGTTAAGAGTGTTAAGGGTAGGGTTAAGACTACGAGAATGGGACGGACTACCGCATTTACTAAACCCATAATAATTGCGGCGATCGCTGCGGCGGTAATACTATCGAGGGCAAATCCGGGCACAATTCTTGAGGTCAGGATCAGGGCGATCGCCGTCAGCAACCAAGTCAATAAAAAACGTGGCATAATTTCATACCTCCAAATCTTTGATATTTCCATCATAACTGATTGAGTATTCTCAGCTATACGGATATCCCCAAGGAATGACGATTGACCAGATCATTTACCCTCATTGCTGACGATCGCCCCCGGAGCTATCTAAAACAAGCCACTCTTGTCGGAACTCAGCAAGCTCGATAATTGATGACTGTTAGAATACTTAGGATCAGCATCAGAATTGTCATCGATGTCAGAGCAGGTGGTATTTTCACTTTCTGTTTTTTACGATTTTCTTGCTAGCCCTCGTGAGGGAAGAAGCCTTAGATCTAGCCGCCGATACTCAGGAAACTATGACAACTGACAATCTAGAGCAGTAACTTATGGGAAATTACAAGAACTGTTCGCTGCTAACTCTTCTAGGGAACAGGTTCCCTAATAATAGGGGCTTATTGGCAGGGATTCTTGAGGGTTATGCAACCGAGAATTATTGTTTGTGCCTTGGGGCGGACTGGTTACAAAATATTTAATCTCCTTAAACAACAATCTGCCCATGTGGTGGGGATTAGCGATCGCCCCCTACCGGGAGAAACGGGGGAAGGGATTATTATCGGTGATCCTCGATCAGCTCAGACTCTGATTGCGGCGGGAATTCGGGATGCCCACACCCTTGTTTTGGCGGGGAATGATGATGCGATGAACTTGGCAATTCTCACCCAAGCGAAGGTAATTAACCCCAGAATTCGGATTGTGAATCGGCTGTTTAACCTCACCCTCGGCGAAAGACTCGATCGCACCCTTGCAGACCATTTAAGCATGAGCGTCTCCGCCCTTGCTGCGCCAATTTTTGCCTTTGCTGCCTTGGGAAATCGGGCGATCGGGCAACTCCACCTCTACGACCAAACCTGGCCGATCCAAGAAGAAATCATCCATGAAAGTCACCCTTGGCGGGGCATGAAACTCAGTGAACTCTGGGAAAACCCCAGCCGGATGTTGATCTATTATCTACCAGCCAATGGCGAGTATGACTTAGTTTCCGCCGTCATTGAAGGAAAATGTCTACAAACAGGGGATCACTTGATTATTGGCATCCAGCCCCAAGTGCGGACTAGGGAGCGATCGCCCCTCCAGAACCTCTGGAAACTCCTCACCAACCTCGGACACTTCAACCGTTACGGGCGCTCCGTTGCCATTATGACCCTCACCCTCATCAGTACAATTCTCTTTACTACCTTGACCTATGTAGTGGTTAATTATGAGATATCCCCCGTAGATGCCCTATATTTTTCCGTAGGCATGATCACCGGAGCCGGGGGGCAAGAGCAGGTAGCAGAGACATCTCCCGATGGGATTAAGATTTTTACGGCGATCATGATGCTGGGAGGCGCAGGGTTAATTGGCATTTGTTACGCCCTGATTAATGATTTTGTCCTTGGCAGTCGGCTGAAGCAGTTCTGGGATGTGGCAAGGGTTCCCCCTCGCAGTCATTATATTGTGTGTGGCTTGGGGCAGATTGGGATGCGGATTGTCAACCATCTTCTCCAGCAAGGGCATGAGGTAGTTGTCATCGACGACGACCCCAATAATCGCTTTCTCCACAATACCCGCTCTCTGGGAGTCCCGGTGATTATTGAAGATGCCAGTTTATCTAGTACCCTCAAAGCTGCCAATCTTCATCAGGCTGAGGCTCTCATTGCGGTGACGAGTAACGACATGATCAATGTGGAAATCGCCCTCTGTGCCAAGGCAATCCAGCCCAAAATTCCGATCGTCGTCCGTAACCAAGACCCCCAATCTGCCCAATCAGTACAACAAGTTTTTGAATTTGAAAATGTCCTTTGTCCTACGGAGTTAGCAACCCCAGCTTTTGCGGCGGCGGCTCTAGGCGGCAGAATCTTGGGCAATGGCATGACCGATGATCTCCTCTGGGTAGCGATCGCCACCATCATTACCCCCAACCATCCCTTCTGTGGTAAAACCGTCACCGAAGCAGCCAAGGATGCAGATTTTGTGCCGCTTTATATCGAATCCCTAGGACAGCAACTCCACGGCTGGGAGCTACTGGCTCTGGGTCTGCAACCGGGAGATGTCCTCTACATGACTATGCCCGCCACGAAATTAAGTCAACTCTGGCGCAGTGCAGGGGAATTGGAACTACTGGTTAATTAGCTTTTAGTAAAGACTTTACTTTTAATATAAAAATATTCTAAAGTCAAATTAATTTCTTTTCCTAGCTTAATATCTGTTTATTATGAAACACCAAAATTTCTAAGCTACTTTTGTAATTGCTGGATTTGCTCCAAAGATAGTCCAGTAAATTGGGAAATTAAATTTACAGAGATGCCTGAACGAAGCATATTTAACGCAATTCGATTGGCAGTCTTAATTTCACCCTCCGCTAAACCCTCGGCTTTACCTTCTAATAAAATCTCTTGATAGGTAGCAGATTCTCTCATATTATCCATCCTCAATAATCTGTGAATTATTTCCTTATTTAATATTAACCCAGAAATAATATAGGTGGCTGTAGCGATATTACCTTGGATAGTTTTATCAGTAATGCTCTTAATTTGTTGAGCCGCTTGGGCTAATGCTGCCTCTGGGTTAGAGTTTGGGAGAGAGCAATAAAGGGTAATAGTCCTTGATATTGCTGGAAAACTGCGGTGGGTTGTTCCCAGAGTCGGATGATGTGAAACTCGTGATTGGTTTGATGGGAAGTGAATTTATTTTGTTTGGCAAGGGGAGAATTTGTGGGTTTTAGATAAATTACTGTTTGATGAATTTCTTTGATTGGAAACTTGCGGCGGAGTCTTACCCAATAATCTAACATTCGTAACCCCATACTCTCATCGGTAGTAGTTTGAAATTCCAGATGAAGGATTATTTCTGAGGATTCTAGAAAGATCAGAGAATCGGCACGGATGGGTTCAGCCGAGAGTTCGGTGGGTTCAAGTTTAGTGAGGGGAATAGGTTGACCTAAAATCCAACTGGCAAAGTCGGCAGGAAAGGTTTCAGCGAGCAGTTTGCATGTGTTGTCATAGGTCATCGTATTTTTTCCCAAAGATTTTGAATATCTAGTGGCAAGGTTTGTGGGTCTTACTTTTAGTGAAAATCTAGTTGTTGTCTTCCCAGATCGGTTATGATTGTAAATAAAGATTGAAAAATATTCTAATCAATTAACAATTCAGCCAATAATTCCCGGAAGCACACGCCTACAATTTACGGATCCAATTTTATGTCTATTCCAATTCGCAATGTCGCTATTATTGCCCACGTTGACCACGGTAAAACTACCTTAGTGGATGCACTCCTCAAACAATCCGGCATTTTCCGCGAAGGGGAAGACGTACCTATTTGTGTCATGGATTCTAATGATCTGGAACGGGAGCGGGGGATTACAATTCTTTCCAAAAATACGGCTGTCACCTATGGTGAAACTTTAATCAATATTATCGATACTCCCGGACACGCCGACTTTGGTGGGGAAGTAGAACGGGTTTTAGGGATGGTAGATGGTTGCATTTTAATTGTGGATGCCAACGAAGGTCCCATGCCCCAGACTAGATTTGTATTGAAAAAAGCCTTAGAGAAAGGATTGCGCCCGATCGTGGTGGTGAACAAGATCGATCGCCCCCAAGCGGATCCCCACGGAGCCATTGATAAAGTTTTGGATTTATTCCTAGAACTAGGTGCAGACGAAGACCAGTGCGATTTTACCTACCTCTTTGCTTCTGGGTTATCAGGCTTTGCCAAAACTGATCTTGACCATGAAAGCGTAGATATGCAGCCCATGTTTGAGGCGATTCTCCAGCACGTGCCACCCCCAGTGGGCGACCCCGAAGCTCCTCTGCAACTCCAAGTCACGACCCTAGACTACTCAGAATATCTAGGACGGATCATTATCGGCAAGATTCATAACGGGATTATCACCACAGGGCAGCAAGCCGCCTTAATTCGAGAAGATGGTAGCATCTTTAAGACCAAAGTCTCGAAACTCATGGGTTTTGATGGATTAAAGAGAATTGATATCACCGAGGCAAGTGCTGGAAATATTGTGGCTGTAGCTGGGTTTAGCGATGCCAACATTGGCGAGACGATCACCTGCCCCAACGATCCCCAAGCTCTGCCTTTGATCAAGGTAGATGAACCCACTTTGCAAATGACCTTCTCGGTAAATGATTCCCCCTTTGCCGGTCAGGAAGGCAAACTAGTCACCTCTCGGCAGGTGCGCGATCGCCTCTACCGAGAACTAGAAACCAACGTCGCCCTGAGAATCGAAGACACCGACTCCGCCGACAAATTCCTTGTTTCCGGACGGGGGGAATTGCATCTGGGGATTTTGATTGAAACCATGCGCCGGGAAGGTTATGAGTTTCAGGTATCCCAGCCCCAAGTTATCTACCGTGAAGTCAATGGCAAACCCTGCGAACCTTTCGAGTATTTAGTTTTGGATGTGCCAGAGGAGTCTGTGGGTGGTTGCATCGAGCGCCTCGGACAACGCAAGGGCGAAATGAAGGATATGCAAATGGGGGGCAGTAGCCGGACGCAGCTAGAGTTTATTATTCCGGCTCGTGGTCTGATTGGGTTCCGGGGGGAATTTATGCGCCTGACCCGGGGGGCGGGGATCATGAACCATAGTTTCCTCGATTATCGTCCTCTGATTGGGGAATTGGAAACCCGCCGCAATGGAGTCTTAACTTCCTTTGAAGAAGGGGTAGCGACTTTCTACGCCATGAAAAATGCTGAAGACCGGGGTGTTTTCTTTATTACTCCCGGTACCAAGGTCTACAAGGGCATGATTGTGGGCGAACACAACCGGACTCAAGATTTGGAACTGAATATCTGCAAAACTAAGCAACTCACGAACCACCGGGCTGCTGGGGCGGATGAACTAGTCCAACTCCAAGCCCCTGTGGAGATGAGCCTAGAGCGGGCTTTGGAATATATCGGCTCCGACGAACTGGTGGAAGTAACTCCTAAATCAATTCGCCTGCGGAAGTTGAGTAAGAAGTTAGTCAAGCGCTAAGTTATAATTTTCAAAATTTTAGTTATAGTGCTAGACAGTTTAATTAGGACAAGGCTAGATACGTTGGTTGAGCGAAGTCGCATTTATGCTGAGCGTTGTCGAAGTAGCCCAATTCGTCCTAACTTTTATGGCAGCGATTATGGTTGTAATTTGGGGGGCGATCGACCCCCTATTTTTTTGAGAAAATTTAATTTATAACTAAATATCGACAAATCTTAAAAAAAATCTTAAGTTAACAGGGTATTATGATAAAAATATGTATCCCCAGCTAATCCTTCACACCAGTGCTAGATTCTAACTCTATGCCTCTAGCTTCCCAAGAGCCAACTGATCTGGAAGTTCCCCTGCACTTACTCCTATTCATTGATAATCGCCCTAGTCTCAAGGAAGATATCCAACAGATTCGGCATTATTTGGAGATTTTACAAGGGGATTGTCCCTTTAAGTTACAGGTAATTGCAGTGGGTGATCAACCCTACTTGGCAGAGCTATTTAAGGTGGTGGCAACCCCAACTCTAGTAAAAATTCATCCCGAACCCAGACAGACCCTCGCGGGCAGTGATTTGGTTGCCCAGTTGCAAAAATCTTGGGGTAAGTGGCAGCAGCAATCCATTGCCTATCAAGCCGAAAACCATAGCCAAGATGCCCCTAGTAAGGCAACCTCGATCGCTGGCATTGATGCCCTTGGTTATTCTTCCCAAATGATTCGTCTTTCTGATGAAGTATTTCTCCTGAAGCAGGAACAGGCTAAACTCCAAGAACAGTTACGTTTCAAAGAGCAGGTCTTATCCATGTTGGCTCACGATCTGCGCAGTCCCCTCACCGCCGCTTCCTTGGCTCTAGAAACTATCGAACTGGCTCATCAAGCCGATAACCGTTACCCAATTCCCCCGATCGTAGAGCAGTTACTCCGGCAAGCTCGGAATCAATTTAAGGTGATGGATCGGATGATTGGGGATATCTTGATCGCCGCACGGGGCAACAGTGCGGAATTACAAATAGCACCCAATCGTTTGCAAATAGGTTCTCTCTGCCAAGGTGTTGTCCACCAAATGTATGAGCAGTTACAGCGCAAATCTCAGGAAATAATTACGGATATTCCCCAAGTGCTGCCCGATGTCTATGCTGATGAAGAATGGATTACTCAAGTTTTGGTGAATTTACTGGAAAATGCGATCAAGTACACGCCCCAGGGTGGGAAAATTGAAGTGTGTGTTCTGCACCGAACGAGCCAAAAAATTCAGGTTAGTATCATAGATAATGGGCCAGGGATTCCCCAAGAAACCCGCGATCGCATCTTTGAAGACCACTTCCGACTCCAACGGGATCACAGCAAAGAAGGCTATGGGATTGGCTTATCTCTCTGTCAACGAGTCATCCGCGCCCACTACGGTCACATCTGGGTCGATTGCCCTTCGACGGGGGGGAGTTGTTTTCACTTCACCATTCCAGTTTATTGTTAATTAGTTAATAGCATCTTGCAACAATCCAAATTTTAGCCAGATACTAAGCAAGATAGACAGAATTATTATGGTCAGAATAGTTTAAGTATTAGGAAATAACTTTATTACAGCAGGGAGATTGAGACTATGTGTGGGATTGTCGGCTACATTGGCACCAAGAGAGCAACGGAAATATTGATGGCGGGACTGGAAAAGCTGGAATACCGGGGCTACGATTCGGCGGGGATTGCCACGATCGAGGCAGGAGATATCCAGTGTGTCCGAGCCAAGGGGAAACTTTTTAATCTCCGGGATAAATTAGTTTCGGTGGATAGCATTGCTCACCTCGGTATTGGGCACACCCGTTGGGCAACCCACGGCAAACCAGAGGAATATAACGCTCACCCCCACATGGATACGGCTCTACGAATTGCGGTGGTCATGAATGGGATTGTCGAAAATTATCGCTCTCTCCGGGAAGAACTCAAAGCTAAGGGGCATGAGTTTCGATCGGACACGGATACGGAAGTAATTCCCCATTTAATTGCGGAGTGCCTCATGGGGATTGCCAGACAGGATTTAGGAACGACTTCTAAATTTCTCACCGCCGTCCGTTTGGCTGTCAGCCGTCTCCAAGGAGCCTTTGCCATCGCCATCATCTCCGCAGATTATCCCGAAGAATTTATCGTTGCCCGCCAGCAAGCCCCCCTCGTTTTGGGTTATGGGGATGGAGAATTTTTCTGTGCTTCCGACGTTCCTGCCCTAGTTCCCTACACGAGATTAATCCTTCCCCTCCAAGATGGGGAAATTGCCCGGTTATCACCTTTGGGAATTGAAGTTTATAACTTTGCAGGGGACAAATTAAAGCGATCGCCCCGCACCCTCAACTGGAACCCGGTGATGGTGGAAAAGCAGGGCTTCAAGCACTACATGCTCAAGGAAATCTATGAGCAGCCGGGGGTAGTCCGGGCTTGTCTGGCAGCGTACCTGTCGGAAACATGGGAAGTCGGCACGGCGGGTTCACCCATTGATCTCAAGTTACCAACGGCACTATTTAAGGACATAGAGCAGATTCAAATTCTTGCCTGTGGCACAAGTTGGCACGCTGGGCTGGTGGGGAAACACCTCTTGGAACAATTAGCTGGCATCCCGACCACGGTGCAATACGCCTCAGAATTTCGCTATTCCCCGTCACCCATCACCCCCCATACCCTGACCATCGGTGTGACCCAATCAGGGGAAACGGGAGATACCTTAACCGCCTTGGATTTAGAGAAAAATCGCCGCAGCCAGCTAGACCCCTCCCGCCAGCCCCGCCTCTTGGGGATCACCAACCGTCCCGAAAGCTCCCTGGGGCGTTTAGTGCCGAATTTAATTGAAACCCATGCGGGAATCGAGATTGGGGTAGCCGCCACGAAAACCTTTGTTACTCAGTTAATTGCCTTCTATTGTCTGGCGATCGATCTGGCTTACCAACGCCAAACCCAAACTCCAGCGCAAATTGGGGAACTGGTCACGGGGCTGCGGCAACTCCCGGCTTTGATTGAAGTGATCCTCGAAAGTCAAGAGCGGTACATTGAAACCCTCAGCCATGAATTTAGTGATACCCAAGATTTTATTTTCATTGGTCGGGGCATCAATTTCCCCATTGCCCTCGAAGGCTCCCTCAAGCTCAAGGAAATTAGCTATATCCACGCCGAGGGTTATCCTGCTGGCGAAATGAAGCATGGTCCGATCGCCCTCTTAGATGCTAAGGTTCCGGTGGTGGCGATCGCTGTGCCGGGAAATGTCTACGAGAAAGTCCTCTCCAATGCCCAAGAAGCCAAGGCGAGGGATGCTCGGTTAATTGGGGTGACGGTGATGGATGACCCCGAAGCAGCGTTGACCTTCGATGATGTGCTACCAATTCCCGCCATTCCTGATATCCTCTCGCCGATCCTCACGGTGATTCCCCTGCAACTCCTTGCCTACCACATTGCCGCCCGCCGGGGTTTGGATGTAGATCAGCCCAGAAACCTAGCTAAGTCCGTAACCGTGGAATAATAAATCCAAATTCTCAAAGATTAACCTTAAAAAGACTACTTTATGGGGGGTTTTGATCGCATCCAACCACAATAAATCAGGATTAACACCAGCCATGCCGACACAAAATAAAATCCGGGGGGCGCAATTCTTGGCAATAGCTCGGAGTTAACTGGAATCATGGCATTAATATACGGTTCCACAAAATTACCATGAGCATTTTCTAATGCTTCTCGTTTTCTTTGATTTGCATCATGATTAGTGATAAAATCAATTTGATTTTTTGGTAAAACATCCATTATTTATCTCTCTCAGAATCCTTGTAAATCAATCTTTTTGGCTGATTTATTTCAGATTAGAGAAGAGAAAATATAGATAAAATTAGGAATAAATAGAGATTAAATAGAGTTTTTCTATTTGCCAATAACTAGTATTAAACGCTAGGGTTTTCAAGTAGAACTACCTCTAAGAAAACATCCTAAAATACCAAACAAATTTACATCTGGAAGACTATGGATAACTCAAAACATAAACGCTTCCTAGAAGAGTTGGCTACACAATACGGGTTTTATGGAGATACGTGGACGGCTTTTTTAGGTCGCTTCGCCTGTGAAAATGCGGATAAACCAAATAATCAATTACGACTAACTTGGACAAAAGATGACCTTGTAAATAAGGAGCAGAAAATTCAAGATGAGTTAAAGAAAATTTATCCTGCATTACGAGAAAATGGCTGTGATATTCCAGACACTAATCGGGGGAGGTATCCAAAAGGTAAAAGTCCTTGGGAACTGGTGTATAAATGGTTATGGGAAGTCAAGTTTCCTGTGTGGGAGGATAGTTCTGGAGATAAGGACTTAAGTTGGGAAAGTATTTGTGAACTGATGTTGAAAAAATATTTAGACCTGACTAGTAATGACCATTTACCTGGTGGGGGGATTAAGCCGGGGATCGATCGAGTTTATGTACCATTAGCGTTGGTGGAGCGGCGGGTAGTCAAGGAGAGCCAGAGACCCGGGGAGCAGGGCAAGGAAGAGGAAAAATTGGTGCAGATTAGTGAGGATAGTTTTAAGGAGGCTTTGCGACAAGGACGAGGGGAAAGTCAGGGGCGGCGGATTGCGATTATTGGGGAGCCGGGTTCTGGGAAAACAACTCGGTTGCAGAAGCTGGCTGTTTGGATTTTAGAGGAAGGTTTGGGTTTACCGATCTGGATATCTTTAGCAGGTTTGGAACAAAGGAAAATCACTCAATATCTCCGGGAAGCATGGTTGCCAGAAAACTTGAGTTTGGAGGCGCTGCAAGCAGAAAAGCACAGGATTTGGCTGTTGTTGGATGGGGTGGATGAAATGACGGCTCGGATCGAGAAGGGTCATGTTTCTCAGCTTCTGGATGATTGGACAGAGGAGGTACGGGTGGTGGTGACTTGTCGGCTGAATGTCTGGGAAGCGGATAAGAATGCTTTTTCAGGGTTTGAGGTGTTCCGCAATCTGCCCTTTGAGCCAGAGCAGGTGGAGCTATTTATCCGTAAGTGGTTTGAAGTGCTTTAGACAGCTAATCGATCGACACCTTTCCCTGAGATTTTACACATTTTTGTAAATATAAGTTAATCAAACTTTGAGAAGAAAGCCCTGTTTCCTTCGCCAAGTCCTCGAAATAATCGACAATTCCCTGTTCAATCTGAATTGAAACTTTTTGCTTCAGTTTCTTACTGTATGGATTCTGCACAGATTTTGTGAAATCATACTCATCTTTCATAAGATAAAACCTTGGTATTGTGCCTTTTCTCTTTTGTTTGCTCTACGAGCTGAGAAAATACGAATAGTTTCTTGATCTTCTTTGTATATATGACAGACAATTAACAAAGAGAGTAAATTGCTCATGCCTAGAAGAATGTATCGGTCTTCTTCTGAGGAGTGATCTTCATCGTAAAGTAATCGAGCATTTTCATCATAAAAAGCGGTTTTTGCTTCATCAAATGAAACACCATGCTTTTTCTCATTTGTTTGAGCTTTTTGATCATCCCAGTCAAATTGCAACTTTCTTATTCCTATACCCTAGTTACAATAATCATTATAATCAAACTCAAGGTAATTAAGGCTGAGTTCTCTATGCCAGAAGTTGTTGAAATCCCCCTAGAACTTACTCGTTTTCAACTGTCTCCCGCAGTGCAGTTTCGTTTGCAGTTTCTCTTAGATCGTCAAGATAAAGGCTATACTCTATCGGAAGCTGAACGACAGGAAGCAGAAGGACTAGTTGAATTGGTAGAGTTTTTATCATTACTACAATCTAAACTCACGTTAGCTTCTTTTGTGGGTGTACTAAAAGATTCACCGATTTTTCAGGGCGATTCAGTTATGATTCAACGCCAGATGCGTGATGAGTGGGATTAAGATACTGCTGAACTCTATTGGGGATTACTGATGGTTAGCCTTGCGGAATCTTTGATTACAGCGCTCCAGCAGCCGGGACAAGAACGCCTGCGGGATCTGGTGCGGAATCCTTTGTGCTTGACTTTGTTGTGCCATGTTTGGGATGGGTCGGGGCTGCCAGATACTCAAGCGGAACTCTATGGCAGGTATCTAAAAAAGCACTATCTGTGGAATCGGAACCTCAAGGAGCTAGAAAATCATGCGAAGCGCTGTGGCAAAGATATTACCCAAGTCAAGGCAGAACTCCAGAAAGCGTTGGGAGAGTTGGCAAGGGTGGCGCTGGAGACTCCGGGGGAGGGGTTTCGGCTTTCTCAGGGTTTGCTGGAGAAACATTTGGGGGAAGAAATTAATCGGAAGTCTCTTTGTCATTTGGCTTTGCAGCTTGGGTTGTTGAACCGGACAAATATCTATCGCCAAGGCAACAATACTTTTGCGTTCTATCACGCTACTTTCCAAGAATATTTTGCTGCTCTGGCGATTCCAGATTGGGACTATTTCTTACCCAGAGAACACCAAGATCGCCCTATCCCCGGCAGAGCCTATCGCATTTTTGAGCCGCAATGGAAGCAGGTAATTTTAGTATGGTTGGGGCGTGGGGATATAGCTAGGGAAGAGAAAGAGGAGTTTATTCACAGGTTAGTTAACTTTAATACTGGATGCGATAATGGCAATTTCTATTACTATCGAGCTTATTTTCTAGCCGCAGAAGCAATTACTCAATATGCTGATTTCGCTGTGATCGGAAAAATTGCTAATCTGCAAGACTATTCCCTAGTTGATACAATTATTCTTCAACTCATTCAATGGGCTTTAGGGCATTTCGATCCTGATCGTCAACAATGGATAACCTATCTTGACTCGATTGAAGAAGTTGCAAACGCTGCCTTGAAAACTACTAGAAGGACTAAGGTAGTTGAATATCTGAGCCAGAATATTTCTATGATGCTATACAGTGATGAATGGATGGCTGAGTTGGAAAATGAGGTTAATTCAGAAGAACTTGAGCTATTTCTGAAGCAAATCATGCCTTATGTCGAGTATTTGAATGGTTTATCTAGCAAAGATAAGGAAGGATTAATTCTTAGATTTACTCAAGTTCTATCAGAAATTGATCCAAGTAATGAAATAGCGATCGCTGCATTAGTGGAATTAACCCGCAATGCTCAGGATGAATATATCCGGATGCGGGCAGCAGAAAGGTTAGGAGAAATAGACAAAGATAACCCAGTGGCGATTGCAGCCTTAGTGGAATAATCGGTACTGCTCAGGATAAAAATACCCGGTTCAATGCGTCAAAGAGTTTAGGGAAAATAGGCAAAGATAACCCAGTAGCGATCGCCGCATTAGTGGAAATTAATCGGTACTGCTCAGGATAAAATACCGGTTCAATGTGTCAGACGAGTTAGTGAA
>JAAUUE010000362.1 GCA_012031635.1 Coleofasciculaceae cyanobacterium SM2_1_6
CTAGTTCCTCAAGGGTCAAGTGTGGGTTTATGGTTATTCTTCTGGTCACGGGAGTGTCCTATATTTTATCATCCCCTTTATTATGCCTTATTAATAGGATATGCCTGCTTAATCGGATTTGATATTAATTACCAAGAATTAGAAGATTCCTTGCAGGGATCTCCTTCAAAGGCTTGAGTGCCAATCACAGGATAGATATCCTGATCAGGGGAGAAAATCCGTAGAATAGCTTCAGAGAGATACTGACCGGCTTGAGCAATTAAACGGGAAATATTCATGATATACCTCAAATTTTGGATTAAATTGGACTAAGTAAGTATAGTCATTATGAGTCAGAAACTGAGAAATATGGGAACTTGCAATGTTTATTTGCTTAAGGTTACAATGCTTTTTGTGTTTGTAAGTAACTTAGGAAAATGAATTAAGTTTAGCTAAGTTATGCTTAGTTTAATGTGGTTTAATTTTAATTTGTTGTAGGTTTATCTCTGATTTATTATGAAATGTTCTACCTATAGCGATCCTAAATCCTTTTCTAAATTAGATTACTTCTGGTGGGTTATTCCACCCGGCGGCGGGGGAAATTATTTAGGACTGCTATAGTAATTAGGTAAGGTTCTAGTCTTTAGAGGAGCTATCTGGAAAACTGAGGAGAGCGATCGAGCCTAGTAATAATCCTCCACCAATTATCCCACTAATCCCTAGGGTTTCTCTAAATACGACAATTCCTAGACAAGTTGCCGTCAAAGGTTCTAGCAGTACCGCAATCCCCGCCACCGTTGCCTTGGTAGATTTTAAGCCCTGAATATAAATTAGGTAGGCAAAGCCTGTAGAAACAATGCCCAGATAAAGTAAAAATGGCAATTGAAACTGCCAGCTTTGGATATTTGTTAGGGAGTTATTAATAGTTTGATTAATTGGGTTATTGACAAACAAGAGGGCAGGAGAGAGCAAGAGGGTGGCGATCGAGAAACTACAGGCAAGAACAGTGAAGGGGGGAAGTTTCTGAATTACGGCTTTTGATCCCACTGCATAGGCAGCATAGGCAAACCCTGCTCCTAGGGCGAAGAGAACTCCGCCGAAAAATGACCAGTCCTGAGCAATAGTTGCTTGGGGATTAATTACTAATAAACTTGTGCCAATTAAACCTAGACCCAAGGCAAGATAGATTTTTTTGGTGAGTCTTTCCCCCAGAAATTTGGCAGCAAACAAAGCGATGAAAATAGGGGAGGAACAGATGGAGACAAGGGCAGTGACAGCAACTCCGGCGGCGGGGACTGCCCAAAAATAGCACGCCTGATAGGCTGCCATGGCAAGTCCTAGCCCTAGGTAGGTTTTCCAAGGGGAAGGAGGTACAGGGAGGTAAGGGGAGTAGGGAGAAGGAGGTACAGGGAGGTAAGGGGAGGTAGGGGGAGAATTAGAAGAAGGAGAATGGGAGGAGTTGGCAATTAGGAAGTTTTTGGTGGCGGCATAGAGGAGGAGGAGGGGGGAGCGATCGCCAGTCGCCAGAAGGCTACTACCAAGGGATTCATGGGGGCAATGTTGGTAATAAACACCATGGTTGTACCACTAGTTCCCCAGAGCATGGCGGCTAAACAAATTAAAAATAAACTAATTTTCATTACATGGAGCTTATGGAGCTTCTAGTGACTCATCCTCGTAAGGTCGATTGTCAGTTTTCTGGTTCTCTTACCTTAAGCCCGATCGCCCGCTAGTAGTTTACGGATCTCAGGAGAACGAAACCCCAAAATAATATCATTAGGGTCTACACCGTAGGTAATCAACTCTCGATCGATATAAATTTCAGTGCTGTTGTGTTGAATCCAAATTTGACCAGCAATAATATCTAGCTGCATTGCACAACCGTAGATGCGATAATTACCCCGCCATTCATTGTGCATGACTAGATAGCGATCGCGGGGAATATCAAAAATTAACTGGGCATTGGGATCATTTTTAATAAATTCCGCCAAGAAATCCTGCACAATTTGGCGATACTGCTCTATTCTATCCATTGCTCAATGACCTCCTGATTGGGGTTGAAAATAATTAGCCGAACTTCATACCGATGAATCACCGTTTTTGCTGGTTCAAATCTCAGAAATAGTTGATAGGTATCCGTGGGGACTGCTAGATAGAGAATACGCTCTGGTTCATTGGATACTTCTAGGGCAATGCGATAATTCAGAAATTGACCAAGGGCAGTGTGAAATTCAGAGATGGTTGAACCACCAGCAAAACTTTTTATTTCTACGGCTATTTTGTGTCCTGCTTTTTCAGCTGCGATCGCTGGTTCTGCACCTAGATCAATGTAGATATCAGCAACACCATAGCGTAATTGATAAGGGTCATGGGTAATTAGCCAGCCATCTTTTTGGAGAGCTATTTTAACCTGATCGTGAAAAAAATCTTTTGCCATAGGTAATCTATCAGAAGGATAGAATGTAGAACTTCCTCTAAACTAAATTTTACCAAGGGTTGCCCACGAGGGTGAAGGCACTCCAGAAGTAGGGATGGCGGAAGTTGCGATCGCCCAAGGCAGCTAACTCTCTGGTTAAGGGAGTCGATCGAGTCTCAGAAATTAAATTGCCTGATTCTAGCCGGACTGAACCGCCTAACATTGCTAATTGAGTCCGGCGCAAGGCTTCGGCTTTGATGGGAGCGGTAGTTAATTGATCGTAGAAATTTGTCATCAGCCCCAAAGTTGCCTCATCGCTGACTTCCCAGAGACTTGCCATGCTCGATCGTACCCCCGCCTGCACTGCCAAACCCGCAAACCCCAACTCTGCCTGCCGATTTCCCAAAGCCGTCTGACAAGCACTGAGAACCAACAGATCTATCACCGGAGTACTTAGCCCTAGTTCGGGCAACTCTCCCAGAGTCAAGCGTCGATCCCAGAGTTGAATATAGGAGTCGTTGAGACTATCACCTTGAAAAGTTCCATGGGTGGCTAGATGGAGAATCTGTCTGCCCTGTTGTTGGTGTTGTTGTCTTAAGTTCGTGGTGGTGAATTGATCATTGAGAAAGTAATTATTTCCTCGTCCTTTGCTAATTTCTGCCAGTTCCAAGCCCACGGCAGGCAAAGGATTATTATCCGTAAAAGTAGTCGCTCCCATGGCTAAGATCGGGGCTGTTTTAATATCCCGATAGCGCAGGTCAGTTAAATTCAGGGAAGGCATCATGGCAAGGCTATATTTTTCTACCAGAAATTTCTCGCCGTCGTGGAGGGCAGCAATGGGTAGCGATCGCAATCCTTGATCCAGAATAAAATTTAAGTTATCAATTTCCTTGTCCTGTAAATCCTTTTCTATGGGTGCAATCAGCCATTTATACAACTGCTGGGAAGGAGCTAAGTAAGCTCTGGGGCTGGTGCGATAGGCAGTAATTTCACTCCGCAACCGATTAGTTAAACTAACTACTTCCCGCCGGCTCACAGCGACACTTTGGCGAATCGGCTCACCAGTTTCTAGGATTATCAAGATTTCTAGCTGGTCATCGGGGCTAGGGAATTGGCTCGATCGTGCTACTGCTGCCCGTCCTGCCTGATTATTTTTCGGAGCATCGGGATCACTATTGGTTTTGCTAAAGAAAAAATAGATAATTGCTGGCTTCACTCCCGTCTCGGCTCTCACGGCTCGGAGCGATCGCTGCACATCTTCAAAAGATAAATCTTGATTAGCTTTCAATCCCAAGAAATCTTCAAAATCCTTGGTGAACGATCGATCCAATTCTCCAAATAATGTATCTAAGGCTGCATCAGGAATTGGGTTCAAATCAGGAACTAACGCCTGTTGTTGCTGCAAAATTCGATTAACTTCATTTGCTTGCCCCCTAGTCAAAGTAGGTGAGGGGCTGGGAGACGGGCTAGGAATTGGTGGAAGGCGAGGGAATTGGGGAGGGGCTGGGAGACGGACTAGGAATTGGCGAAGGAATAGGAATCGGTGATGGAGTTGGAATTGGGCTGGGAGACGGGCTAGGAGATGGAGTTGGCTCTGGCGGTGTTCCCACGATTACGGGGGCTGGCGTAGGGGGAGCTTCGGGATTTCGTAACAGGAGAAAAAGACTAGGATCTACGGGTGGTGGGGGAGTAGTGGTAATAATTGTAGTTAAGCCATAGATATTCACTTCCGGGGGCACAGGAACCGTTATCCCAGTCACCACAGCATCACTAGAAATTGTTCCCAGAGTTCCATTATCCGTAGTGCCGCCGATAACAAATGGGGTAATTAACCCGCCACCATGCCGAATGGTAATTGTGCCATTAGTAGGACCAACGCTACAAAGACTCGTCCCCCCACAGGGAGGTCCCCCGACTACCGAGGTGTTCGATCGATACAAGCCGCCCGCCCTAATATCAATAAAGTTCGCCGTTGTTGCCCCCCCAGAAGCAGAACTATTAATAGTTCCCGTCAAAATATTAGTAGCAGCATCAAGAGTCACAGAACCAGCTACCCCACCCGGATTAGTGTTGGCAGAACCTATATCCTGAGTAGTAATAAAAGAACTAGTCGAT
>JAAUUE010000363.1 GCA_012031635.1 Coleofasciculaceae cyanobacterium SM2_1_6
GCCTGAAAATGTCGCTAGGACAAATTTTTTAGGAGAAAACTTATGGTAGAAAGTCTTTCTGGACAACCCCCGATTTTTCCCGGTAGCACAGGCGGTCTACTGAGAAAAGCACAGGTGGAAGAAAAGTACGCAATTACTTGGACAAGCCCCAAGGAACAAGTGTTTGAAATGCCCACTGGGGGCGCTGCAATTATGCGCCAAGGGGAAAACCTACTGTACCAAGCAAGAAAAGAATACTGCTTGGCTTTAGGGATTCAACAACTCAGAGCAAAGTTCAAAATCAACGATTATAAAATCTATCGGGTTTATCCCAATGGGGAAATTGAATTTCTACACCCCAAAGATGGCGTATTCTCCGAGAAGGTCAACCCCGGACGGGAATATGCGGGTAAGATCGATCGCAATATCGGCAGCAACCCCGAACCCCCCACGGTTAAATTTAGCGGCAAGGCAACCTACGAAGTCTAGCCCAGAGTTTAACTTAGCGGTTTAACTTAGCGGTTTAACTTAGCAAAAATATCTTGAGAAAGTTAAGATGATCCCTAGCTGGAGTTGATTCAGTCGGGGATTTTTATTATTTAATTGCTAATAATTTACTAATAATTTACTGATATTTTATGGTTTTAATCCGGTTTGTAAGTTTGCTGTTAATTATCTTTGGCTCCTACTTTGGCTCTTGCTGGTGGAGTGGACAGGCGATCGCCGGGGTGTTGGCCGATCGAGTGGCTCAGTTTCCCCAATGGCAAGAAAAACCCATCCTAGAAGCTGCTAAGGCTGATCTCCTCTATCCGGGATGGATGACAGGAACTTGGCAAGTAACTAGTACCTTAGTGGATTTAATTGCCCCTCTGGCTCCACAGGTAGAAACACCGGGCTTTGCGGGGAATCAAAAGTATCTCCACCGTCCTGTAAATTTTCAGGTAAGATTTCGAGGAAAATCAGGGGCTTGGGGTTTACCGATGGGGAATTTAACCTCAGCGCAGGTGGTGGCCGATCGAGCCTTTAATGGTTTACAAATTAATCGAGCCTACTTGGGCGATCGAGCCTTGTCGGTGAAAGTTAAATCCCGTAACCCTAACGATCAAGTTACCCAAATTCGGACTCCGGGTGGCAGACAACAACAGCTAGTTTCCCTGATCACCCAACGGGGCAGCGAAACTCCAAATCCTGATCGCTTCATCGCCAGTGAAGTTGCCCAACAAATCTTCCGGGGGAAAATCCCCCCCTACATTAACCAAGTAGAAACAACTACCCTTTATGAACACCAAGGGAAACAAATTATCGGCGATCAAATTACCGCAGTTTACCTTGTCCCCCAAGACCGGAACTATTGGCAGGCAGGCGATCGACCCGTGGCTCTCTATCGCTACAAACTCCGCCTCAAGCCAGTGACCTCAAGCCAGTGAACAGTGAACAGTGAACAGTGAACAGTGAACAGTCCTACATGATTTCACCCGCCGCAGGCGGGTGGAATAACCTACCAGAAGCAATCTAATTTAGCAAATGATTTAAGATCGCCATAGCAGTAATTAATTATTCTGAATCCCTAGGGATTGCTTGGCGGGTTTCTTTGGTTTTATCTGGGAGCGATCGCTCGTGATGACTTTCTCGGAGTTTAGGGTCAGTTTGTTTTAATTTGGATAGCCAAGCCGGAATCGCTCCATTAAACCAACCAACAATTCCACCCACAAGGATAAAGACAAGAAAACTCCAGAAAATGCTCAGAACTGCGGGATGAAACTGATCACCGTCCTTGGGCATTCCGATCTCTAGGGGTTTTTCCACATGACCAGAAATAGCAGAAGCAACAATACCTCCGGCTCCCAGCCCAGTACCAAGAATTTGGATCGTGCGTTCTAGGGATCGATCGCTCTCCGCCTGTTCGATCTCGACAATACCCCGAATGGAGGCGATCGTTTGTTCAAATAGTTGCTGTCCTGCGGTTAGATAACTTTTATTAACTCCAATTTGTTTCTGGAAGGTTTGGCGACTATGTTTGGAAAAGCCTTGAAGAAAATCTAGTTTATCTATATCTTTAAGGCTGTGTTTCTGAAGTTGCTTAATCTCGTAATTATAATTAAAAACGTTGGTTTCAATAGTAGTTAAGTGTAGCTGGATATCTCGTAAATAGCGGGCATATTTTAAGCTGAGTTTAGGAAATTCTATAAGCAATTTTTCTAGTTGTTTCAGTCGTTTTTTAGTATCTGGTTCTAAGGTATCGAGTTCCTCTATTTTCCTTTCTAGTTGACTATAAATTTTTCTAGCTTCTTGGTTACATCGATCGGCTTGGTGATAAGCATAAAGAATTTTACTACGACAGCAGAGAAGATTGATTAGAGGGCGGTAATAATTGCCAGAATCTTCTAGTTCAGCAGTTTTTTCATGGCTATTGAACCAAACTAGAATATGACATTTTAATTGTGGGTCTTCTTGGTCATTATCAAACTCAAAAATAGGACTACCTAGTAGGGTTCCCTTACCAATTAGATATGGTTTTATGTGGCTAGACTCTGTATCTGGAAAGAGAGAATTTATACAAGCTAATGCTACATCTTGAAGTTCGCCAGAAAAATCAATTGGTTTAACAAATAATAGGATGGTTTGTCCTAGGGATGCTTGGATATTTCTTGGCAGGAAACATCCTTGAAAATTGAGGTTCCTGATCTGGGCAATTTCTATGGTGTCCTTGGGGGCAAGAAGGGTAAAGTCTAGAGCGTAGGTGTCGTGAAGTTGGAGGGGATAAATTCCACCTTTTAAGGATAGTTGATCTGGTTGACTAGTGGTTTCAAAAGAGATGACTCCATTATCTAATTGATAAAGCTGAAGATAGTCACTTTGTTGGTTATTTTGAGTGGAGTCTTGGCTAATTTGGGCAATTTGGGAATCAATATTAGGAATCGTTTTTAGCTCTTTTCCCAAATCAACACATTTCTGCCACAAATGATCAGCATCGTCCCTAGGCTGTTTATCTCCTTTTGCCAAGTTACTAAATAAATGAAAGGCAAACAGAGTAAGTTTGGGTTGGGCAAGTTTGCCTATTATTTCAAGATTTGTCATCACCTAGGGTTTGAGGGCTATTTTGATTTTTTGGGAAACTTTCTTGGATGGCATTAAGGAGAGTTTCTCTAGAGATTTTGGCTGGCGGTGGTGATGGTGGGGCTTTGAGTTCCTTTGTTCCGGGGATACGATCGCCCGTTAAGGAGTCTATTGAATACAATTCTTGACGAGTCTGGCGTAGAGCATTTCTAATATCAGGGTATTGGTCACACCATGCCAAAATGTCATCAGCAAGTTCAATTTCTGTTTCTCGGAAGGCAAGACTTGCTTGCTTCAGGGCTTCGTGCCTATTTTCATCTAAAAACAGGGCTTGTTGATGCTGAATAAGGTACAGAAAGGCATGGATACTTTTTAGACTAGCTTCTAGCATTGTTTTGCAGATTTTTATTGACCAACTGCACAAAAGGCAGCCCAATGGTAGGGTGATTGAAAAGGCTTGGTTTCTGATGAGCCTATTCCATTAAGGATATCCCATACGGATTCTCTTTGGGGGCGGGGCAGGGGCAAGGTATCTGTTAAATCTTGTAACTCCCCAATGGTGATATCTCGCAGCCAGCGCTGGGCGGAGTTGAGGGCGATCGATACACTTAACCCAGCTTTGAGGAGTTGATAGAATTTGATCATCAGGAAGGAGGTGGATAAATCGTTCACTGCCCACAGGGTCGGGACTACGCTGGAACTACCCGCCACAAGGAACCCACTAGGAAGGCTGATGTATTCATCACTAACGCTTTGGAAATCGCTGATCCCAGTTTCACAGGCGGAGAGGACGACTAGGCGGCACGATCGAAAGTCGAGGGCAAAGATGTCGGCGAGGGTGAGGCATTGGCTGAGGTCGATCGCATTCCCGTTACGCAGGGAGAGATAGCGATCGGGGTCTTCGGGGGGTAGGGGTGGTGTTAATTCAGAGTCGGCAAGGAGGAGGGCGGAGAGGAGGGGTTGGGCAAAGTTGAAGTAGCCATGACAAGAGAAGTGGGCGCAGTGGGCGGCTTGGAGGCGGCGATCGTCAATGCGAGATTTTTTTGCTTCACCTTGGACAAGAATATCTTGGGGATGGAAATGTTGGCTGATAGCTTGTACTTCTAGGTCGGTGAAGAGCAGGTCGTTGGTAGGATTTTGGATGGCGAAGAGGTGGTTAAAGTCCGGGCGTTGGCGGTTCTGGGCTTGTTGCAGGAGTTGGCAGCTAGGGGCATAGCTCACTCCTTGGGGGAAGAGGTCGAGGAGGAATTTTCCCTCACCCCCAGCCCCTCTCCCAGAGGGCGAGGGGAGATTTTGATCTTTGTTTGCTTCGGGGTGGAAGTGTTGCCAAGTTTGAGCGCTGACGGGGAGGGCGTGGAGGGGGAAGAGGTGCAGGAAGCGGTGGGGAATCAAAATGAGTCGATCGCATTGGTTGGGGATTTGCTTGAGGATTTCTTCAATGT
>JAAUUE010000364.1 GCA_012031635.1 Coleofasciculaceae cyanobacterium SM2_1_6
AGGGTGAGGGTCATGATTCACGCAAGAGGTCTACTGATAATTCATGGCTCGATCGATCTGGGTAAGCAACTCGGCTCGATCGCCTGTATTATCTAGCACCACCTCCGCAAGGGGGATTTTTTGGGCGAGGGGCATCTGACTATCAATTCTCCCTTGGGCGGCGGCGGGGCTTAACTGGTCTCGGCTCACCAATCTAGCCAACTGCTGCTCCTGAGTACAGGTCACTACCCACACCTGATTTACCAAATCTGTCATCTGGGCTTCAATTAACAACGGCACCACTAAAACCATGTCTTGAGTTGGATGCTGGGCAATATCTCGCTCGAAACGCTGGCGGACAAAGGGATGAATCTGCTGCTCTAGCCATTGCTTTTCGGCGGGGTCACGAAAAATGATTTCCCCTAAACGCCGTCGATCGAGCTGCTTTTCGCCTAAAATTTCGGCTCCGTAGCGATCGATAATCTGCTCCAAAATTGGCGATCCCCACACCACTGCCTCCCTTGCGTAGAGATCCGCATCAAAAACCAATAACCCATGTCGCTCTTGCAAATATCTCGCCACCGTGCTTTTGCCACTGGCAATCCCTCCGGTTAAACCAATGATTCTCTGAAGAATAAAATTAGACTTTATGGTTAGATTTCCGGTCATGTGTAGGGGGAGATTTATAACTAAATTCTTTAGATATTTCTAGGTGTTTATAGACACTTATAGACTTTTATATAGCGATCCTAAATCATTTTCTAAATTAGATTACTTCTGATAGGTGATTCCACCCGCCGCAGGCGGGTGAAATCATTTAGGACTGCGATAGTAAAAAAAATTTAGTTAAAGCTATAGTTAAAGTTATAACCTTTTCCTCTGGTGTTGCTGATGGTAACTAGTCAAAATATGCCACAAAAGTTAAATCTCTTATTTGAGTCTAATCCTTTGGCAGCGATCGAGTGGGGTCTAGACTTGCGGGTAGTAGCTTGGAATCAAGCCGCTACTAACACTTTCGGTTATACCAAGGAAGAAGCGATCGGGCATAATCTCGCAGAACTAATTATTCCGAAGGGCTTACATGCTTCCATGAATAGTTTACTCGAGTCATTATTTCAGCAAAAAGAAAGTACAAATAACTTCAATGACAACATTACTAAGACTGGGGAAATAATTAACTGTCAGTGGTGTAATCATCCTCTACTGGATAATCAGGAACAGGTTACTGGAGTTTTATCGATCGTTCAACATATTCCCCTCAACCCCCTCAGAGATGTTGATGGCTTCTTTCTCAATTCCTTAGATTTACTTTGTATTATTAGCATTGAAGGTTATTTTCAAAAATTCAATGCCATCTGGCTAGAAACCCTAGGCTACACTGAGGCAGAACTAAAAACTAGTCCTTTCATTGATTTTGTCCATCCCGAAGATGTCCCCGCGACCCTTGCCGAAGCCGAAAAACTAGCAAACGGTCAAGATGTTCTCAACTTTGAAAATCGTTACCGAGCTAAAGACGGCTCCTATGTCTGGTTCTCTTGGCGTGTCACCCTCTCCGCCGATGGCAAGTTTATGTACGCCGTCGCTAGAGATATCACCGCCCAAAAGCGAGCTGAGGCAGTTCTCCAAGCCCAAGCAGCCCAACTCCGAGAAAGTGAAAAGCGCTATCAATCTCTCGTGGAATCTAAGCTCCTAGAAACCCAGACATTTCTAGAATCTGTCCTCACTGATTTACCCGTAGCTGTATTTGCCAAAGATGCCCAAAACCTGAAATTCATTCTGTGTAATCGGGCAGGAGAGGAACTGCTTAACTTCAAGGCGGAAGACCTGCTGGGGAAAGATGACTATGACCTCTTTCCGCTAGAGCAGGCAGAACTTTTTAATCAAAAAGACCGAGAAGTTCTCAATAGTGGACAAACCCTAGATATCCCTGAAGAGATAGTCCAATCCGGGTCTGGGAAAAATCTAATTTTTCATACCAAAAAAACACCAATCCTCGATCGAGCAGGTGTAGCCCAGTTTTTATTAATCATTTGTGAAGACATTACCGATCGCAAACTTGCCGAGCAACAATTACGAGATCAAGCGGCAATCCTCGAAGCCTTTGTAGAGCATACTCCAGTCCCCATTGCTTTATTTGATAAAGAAATGCGCTATCTCGTGGCTAATCGCTGCTGGTTGGTTGACAACAATTTGGTAGGGCAAAATATAATTGGTCGATCGCAGTATGAGCTATTCCCCGACCTGCCTGATCGCTGGAAAGCCGGACATCAGAGATGCTTGGCGGGGGCAGCCGAAAGTAGTGAGGCGGATCCCTTCCTCCGGGCGGATGGTTCTCTGGACTATGTACGCTGGCAATCTTTACCTTGGCGAGATGCTCAGGGGGAAATTGGCGGGATTTTGATGTATTCCGAAATCGTTACGGCACGGGTCAAAGCGGAAGAAGAACGAAGGAACTTGGCAGCGATCGTCAGTAATACCAGTGATTTTATCGGCATCACTTCCTTAGAAAGTAAAAAAATTCTCTACATTAATCCGGCGGGTTTAGAATTGGTGGGATTAGGTAGTCTCGAATTGTCTAGAACTAGAGACATCGGAGACTTATTTGCGCCAAAAGAAAGGGAATTAATTTCTCAAAGTATTGGTGAGGCTATGACCAAGGGGAAATGGCAGGGAGAAGTCATGTTCCAGCATCTTGTGACTGGAGAAGAAATAGCAGCCCATGCCAACATTTTTTAATCAAAGACCCAGTGACTCACCAACCTTTGCACATAGCGGCGATTCTCCGGGATATTCGGGCTGCTAAAGCTGTCCAACAACAGCTACAACAAAAGGCAAGCCGTGAAGAATTGCTCAACCGGATGATGAATAATATTCGTGGCTCCCTAGATTTTGATGAGATTTTACAAAAAGCCGTAACAGAAATTCGGGACTTTTTAAATGTTGATGATTGCAACTTTTCTAAATACATTCCAGCGCATGGAGATATGGGTTCTTGCTGGGAAATCCTGCAACAGTCAAAACTACCCGGAACCCCCGAAACTCCTAAGATTTACCGAACTCTAGCTGCGGGCGTAATTAGCGAAAAGCTGCTAGATTTGCAGACCGTGCGCATAGACAATGTGAGTAATTGTGAGGATAGGAAAGTACGGATAGTTCTGCGCCGTTTTGGCGTAAAGTCGATTGTCATGTGTCCTGCTTTGTTGGGGGATGAGGTCTTCGTCTCGTTTAGTTGTGCTAACTATCAACAAACTCGCCAGTGGTTGGATGAAGAGGTGGAATTATTGCAGACCGTGATGGAGCAGTTGGCGATCGCCCTCAACCAAGCAGACCTCTACCAAAAAGCCGAATCTAGGGCAAGGGAACTAGAGGAAATTCTCCGTGAACTCCAGCGCACCCAAGGGCGACTAGTCCAAAGCGAAAAAATGTCTAGCCTCGGTCAGTTAGTTGCTGGGGTTGCCCACGAGATTAATAACCCGGTGAACTTTATCTACGGCAACCTCAAACATGCCAGCGAATACAGCCAAGACTTGATCCAGCTGGTAGAACTCTATCAACAGTATTACCCCGATCCTATTCCCGAAATTGAAGCCGCAGCCGGAGCGATCGACCTAGAGTTTCTCCTGACTGACTTGCCCCGCCTGTTAGCTTCTATGAAAGTGGGGGCCGATCGCATCAAACAAATTGTCCATTCCCTCCGCAACTTCTCCCGCATGGATGAAGCCGCCATGAAAGCCGTGAATATCCATGAAGGTATTGATAGTACGCTGTTAATTCTCCAAAATCGGCTCAAGGTAAAATCCAACCAGCCAGAAATTTTGGTGATCAAAGAGTATGGAGAGATTCCCCTCGTGGAGTGCTATGCCGGGGAACTGAATCAAGTATTTATGAATATTATTACCAATGCGATCGATGCCCTAGAGGAAAGAGACCGCCAGCGCAATTTCGCCGAATGCCAGGGAAACCTCAGCCACATCCGCATTCATACGACTCTAGTGGATCATCAGGATTCTCCGAGCAACCCAGTTAGTAAACAGGTACAGATTACCATCAGCGATAATGGCGCAGGAATTCCCCAAAACATCCAACAAAGAATTTTCGATCCCTTTTTTACTACCAAAGAAATTGGCAAAGGCACAGGTTTAGGTATGTCCATCAGTTATCAAATTATTGCCGAACGGCATCGTGGTTCCTTGACGTGTGAATCTCAACTGGGCGAGGGAGCTAGTTTTATGATTAGGATTCCGTTACAACAAATCCCCAAAGACTAGCGGGTTGTGCATCAAAGTGTCGTGTGATAGACAAACGTGTGATAGAGAAAATAGAAAAAATATTACATCCATACTAAGAAAATGGAATGTAAGCTCTGGAGTCATCCCAAGACTCATAAACACGGTAAAATGCCCAATAGACCTCTTGCGTGAATAAGGAAGAAGCCCCTCATCCCCCAGCCCCTTCTCCCTAGGGAG
>JAAUUE010000365.1 GCA_012031635.1 Coleofasciculaceae cyanobacterium SM2_1_6
AAGTTCCTCTCCCTAGGGAGAGGGATTTAGGGTGAGGTCATGATTCACGCAAGAAGTCTATTGCAGGAATACTCGCTAGGAACGATCGCTCCCCAGAGATTGGCTCCCGTGAAGTTGGCTTGTTTGAGGTTGGTTTGGGAAAGGTTGGCTTCGCTGAGGGCGGCTCCGGTAAAGTTGGTGTGGTGGAGATTTGCCCCAGTGAAGTTGGCTCCCATGAGTTCGGTTCCGGTGAAGTTGGTGCGATCGAGATTAGCTTGGGAGAGGTTAATTTTAATGAGGTTGGCTCCCGTGAGGTTGGCTTTGGTAAGGTTAGCGATCGAGAGGTTAGCATTGATCAGGTATGCCCCGGTAAGATTAGCTCTAGTTAGATTTGCCCTAGAAAGGTTGGCTCCGGTGAGGTATGCTCTAGAAAGGTTTGCCCCAACAAGATTTGCCCCAGAAAGATCGATTTCATCGAGGGGCGCATTGGTTAAATCAATGGGTTCGTCTAGATTTTGATCTCGCCACTGATTCCATTGATAAATACTATTTTTGAGGATTGCAAGCTGTTGGAGATTTGCCATTATTAAAGTTATTTTTTAGTTAATAAAACTATTGAAGCTTACAACAAAAATGTTTCAAAAAGTTAATTAATATCAGTCCGGAATCAAGCGCCTGCAAGTGCAAACTCTCCAAAGAACTGATCTATGTCCAAGTCTTCAAGAAATGTCTGGCTGGATTAGGGATGCTCAAAAATTAGTAGCAAGAAATATGAGAAAATAAATTTATCTGAAGTTTTAATTTTTTACTCTTCATCGAAGTTTAACAGTGAATATTCTTGTGTAAATACTTCATCCCATTCTAGGGAAACTGTAGTAGGATTTTTTCTCATTTCATCTCTGGCATCTAGGCGGGCTTCATGAAAACATTGCTGCCAAATAGACAGGATAAAATCACGGTTGAGACTGGGCATTTCTTCTTGACTATCGGCAATTTCTCGGCGAGTCGATCGAATAGTAATCACCCAGCTAGTGCTGCGTTTTTCTGGTTGACATTGCCATTTAATAATATGCTTCATTAACCGGGTTAGCTGACTTTTGACCGCTCGTTTTTCCGATCGTCCCATTGCCTCGATTAAATCCTCCAAAATTTCACCCGCCTCCATTACCTTGCCCTCTTGTAATAACTCTTTGGCAGCGATCGTTGCTGATAGTGGGAATTAAATACTAATTTGTGCCAAGTTTGATCAGCCATAAACTTTTTCTAAAATTTCTATTTTGATATACTTATGGTGATCCTAAGTTACTTGCTAAATTAGATAGCTTCTGGTGGAGGATTCCACCCGCCTGCGGCGGGCAAAATCATTTAGAATTGCCATAACTGAACAGTTAACTTAAGTCCAAGAGCTTTGGCAACTTCCTCAAGGTAAGTCTTTAAATATAGCTGAATGTCTTCTTCAGTATTACACTAAATAATTAAGGAGAAAGAAACAATGACAAACGGCAATAATGGCAGCGATCGCCTTGACCTACTCACTGACCAGATTGCTTTACTCACAGAGCAGGTAGCCGAAACAAATAGAGCTATCACCACCGGATTCTCCGAACTAAAGGATGGATTATCTGAGTTAAAGACGATCGCCCAAGCCCAGCAACAGGATATTAATAGACTAGTGGGAGTAGTAGATAGGCAATCCCAAACCGTCGATCGCCTCGCCCTGATGTTGGAAAGATTAATGAGCGATCGTAGTGAACAATAACCATAGTTCGGGCAGCTCAGTAAATAATCAATTGATGTAATCTCATGACACAAACCCTAGAAAAAGTAGACAAAAAACCCTGCTCACCTCTAGAGTATTTGGCACAGGAAGTAGAGTCAGAGCTTCGCCATGAATATATTCAAGGAGAAATAGTTGCCATGACTGGTGGGAAACCAAACCATAACCTGATTTTAGGGAATTTGTATGCAGCCCTAAACTACGCACTCAAGCGCAAGCCTTACCGGGCTTTTGTCACTGATCAGAGATTGTGGATTCCTGCTCGCCAGATGTATGTGTATCCTGATGTGATGGTGACGGCGGAGCCACTGCAAATGCAGGAAGGCAGAAAGGATACCTTGGTGAATCCTCTGATCATTGCGGAAGTGTTATCTAGTTCTACGAGGGGTTATGATTGTGGTGATAAGTTTGATGCCTATCGGACTATTGCTGATTTTCAGGAATATTTGTTGATTGAGCAGGAGCAGATTGGGGCAAGGCACTATGTTAGGCAAGGGGAGCATCAGTGGCTATTGACGGAATATACAGGGGTTACAGAGGTAATTCTTTTGGAGTCTATAGCGTTTGAGATATCTTTGGCTGACTTATACGACAAAGTGGATTTTACTGAAGTATGATCTTATTAATTTTTCCTTGATATTCCTGAAAAACTTATGCTACTTAATGTTGAAAAGCGTGGTGATTCCCTAAGTATTATCATTCCTCAAGAAATTGCAACTAACCTGAATATCGATGATGGTGACGTTCTTTACTTAACCAAAACCCCCAATGGCTACGAAATTTCTGCCTTCGATCCAGACTTTGCGGAGATGATGGAAATCACTGATCGGGGAATTGAGAAATATAGAAATGCCTTAATTGAGTTGGCAAAATAATGAAGGAACCCAGATAGCTCAACGATCGCGAGGTGATAGCGGCTCATAAAAAGATTCTAGCCATGTCTGGAGGTAGTCCGGGCATCCTTGACCAAGGAGCAATCGAGTCAACCCTCCACAAAGCTCGGAATCTTTTTTACTATAGCGATCGACAAGTAACTATTTTTGAACTTGCCGCCGCCTATGGTTACGGAGTGTTAAACCTAGAGTCTGCAAAGCCTATAATCGTCGCTAGAAAACACTTTTAGAGGTTTTTGAGCTAGGAAAAATTAAACTCTGTACCCAATCTTGTACCCAAAATGCTATGCTTTGGTAGGGAATCATTACACCGTTTAGTAGCCGTTCATAGCTCGATCGTACCCCATTTCTACCTCATTCTTCCCCATGCCTCCATCCCGCAAAGCTCCAAAATCTCCTCCACCAAAAACCCCCAAGGGACAGGCTTCCCTTGGTAGCAATATGGGAACCCTCCGCATTCGGTTGCCCCGGACTATCAGTATTAATCGGGCCACTATTCCCCTCGGATTGCCAGACACCCCCGCCAATCGAGTCTTAGGCGATCGCATTCTCCGCCAACTCCAGCTAGACCTCGATAACCACACCTTCCAATGGGCAGACCGCCACAAATACCGCCATCTCGCCCAACCCCGCCAACTCCACACCCTCACCCCCCCCAAAGTCATCGACCTCTGGAAATGCTACACCCAAGCCCAACAAACCCACCTCGAAGCCAGCACCATCCGCAAAGACTACCAAGCCATCCATCACCGCCTCCTCAAAGCCCAAATCACCGACTTCAGCACCGCCAAACTGAAACTCCTCCAAGTTCCCTACTCCCTCGAAATCGTCAAGCGCACCCTCTCCCAACTCCAAGCCATGGCAAAATGGGCAGCCAAGCAAAACCTAATTTCCAATCTCCCAGAAATTCTTGATACCCTCGACCACACCGAAATCCGCAAAACCAAAGGCAGCCAAAACAAAACCCGCCTCGCCTTTACCAAACAAGAACAACTAACTATCCTCAGAGCCATCCAGAGTAATCGCTTCAGCCCCAGACAAGCCCACTCCCACTACTACAACTATGTTTATTTCCTGTTTAATTTTGGTTGTCGCCCCAGCGAAGCCGTGGGTATCCAATGGCAAGATATCGATTTTCAGCAAGGAAAAATTACCTTCCAACGCAGCTATTCCGCCGTCACCCGCCAAGAAAAATCCATCAAAACCCACACTAACCGCATCTTTCCCCTCACTGGTTCCCGCCTTGCTTGGCTCCAATCTATCCAACCCGCCCATGCGCAACCCAGCGATCGCCTCTTCCCCAGCCCCACCGGACTCCCCCTCACCCACGCCAACTTTCTCCGAGACATCTGGCAACCCGTAGTTAAAACCCTAGCGGCTCTAGGAGAAATCGAAAGTTATTTACCCCCCAACAATACCCGCCACACCTTCATTACCCAAGCCCTCGCCTCCGGCATGGATGAAGAAGACGTAGCCCAAATCTGCGGTAATAGCGATCGCACCATCCGCAACCACTACAAAGCCCGCAAGCGGCAAATCCAAGTCAAAGATTTCTAACTTTTCACTTTCTACTTTTCACTTTCTACTTTTCACTTTCTACTTTCTACTTTTAACTTTTTACTTTCCAAAGAGCTTTGATTGACCAAGTTGACAAAATTGCCAAGAAGTTGCAAGCCTTGGGACGAAGATTTTTCCGGGTGGAACTGCACCGCCATCAGGTTATTTTGGGCGATCGCCGCCGTCACCGTTTGGGTTCCGTGGTGACTGTAGCCGCAATTACTTGAGGATCCAC
>JAAUUE010000366.1 GCA_012031635.1 Coleofasciculaceae cyanobacterium SM2_1_6
CTTTAGCTTCGGGGAACCCCTTGCCCGTGATCCCCGCCCCAACGCCGCCCTAGATGGGAATGCCCTCCTGACTCAATGTATCGACTGGTCAGCACGAGTCCATGATGTCCTCTACACCATTGCTGGCAATCAAGGAGATGGGGGGATTGCCATCCCTACGGATAACTTTAATGGGGTGAATGTCGCCTATTCTGCCCGTCGGCAAGGAATTTATAAGAAAATTGATTTTTCTAATCTCAGTGCGGCTCCTGTGGGTGTAGGCAGAACCATTGTCCAACGGGAGATCAATGTGGGTCCGAGGCGATCGATTAGTATTGCGGCTCCCGGGCATAACGTGAATGTATTTAACCTCGAAGGCAGGATGGAAAGAGTTACAGGCACTAGCTTTGCAGCTCCCCACGTGAATGCCACCGTTGCGGTTTTACAAGAACTAGGCGATCGCCAAACTAGCCAAAAAGCCCCCAACTGGAGCGTGGATTCCCGGCAACCAGAGGTGATGAAAGCGGTGATCCTCAATGCAGCTGATAAAGTCGAGGATGCGGGCGATGGTAACTTCCTGGGGATGAGTCGGACAGTTTTAGCTAAGGATGAGAAGAATTGGCTAGAATCCGATGCCTACAGTGATCCCCAAATTCCTCTGGATTTCCAGATGGGAACGGGTCATTTAAATGTCTATCGAGCCATGCAACAGTTCCAGCCCGGACAACAACCTGCGGCGACCCCCGCTAAGCCGATTGGTTGGGATTATGGCACGGTAACTGCTGGCGGATTCCAGGATTATCCCCTAGCAGGAACCCTAACTCAGGGTAGTTTTGCCGCCGTCACCCTAGCTTGGCATCGCTTGGTCGATCTGCAAGATAAAAATAATAATGATACCTATGATGTGGGAGAGACTTTTCTCGATCGAGGCTTAAATAATCTGGATCTCTATCTCTTACCTGTGGATGCTACAAACAACAGCCAGAGTGTCTGTGCTTCCATCAGCCCCGCCGACAGCCTCGAGCATATCTTCTGCCCGATCCCCACCACGGGGAGATACAAAATCCGGGTGCAGTACCGAGATCAAGTCAATGAACCCCAGCAAGCTTACGGTTTAGCATGGTGGACAAAGGGTTAACTGGGATAAGTGATCAGGAAACTACAAGCGGGGGAGAATATCTGGGAGAAGTTGTCCGGGGATCAGGGAGAGGGCGAGGCTCTGACCAGCTACGCCTCCTTCTCGATAGAAAGCCCGGACAGTTTTGATCACAAAATCAAAGGCATTTTTATGGGCCTCACTGCCGGGGGGAAACCCTTGGAGGGCGAGGAGATGTTGCGTGAGGGCTAATTCGAGGTAGCGGGATTTACTCTGGGGCTTGAGTTCTAGTAAACCTTCGGTGGCGATTTGGTAGTAGGCAAAACCTAAGTTATTGCGGGTAGCAAGGACATCAAAACTCACGGGGAGCGGTGGTGACTGTTGATTAAGCTGTTCAGCGATCGCCAAGGCACTGTCATAAATAGAAATAGCCTTTTGTAAGTATTCCCGGCGGGCAGCAGGATTGTCGGCACAGCGCTCGGCGAGATGCCAGAAGGCTGTAGCAAGGTTGTTTTGGGTGGCAGCACAGGCGGCAGGAAAAGTATCCCGTTTGCGGTATTTCAGGGCATCTTGATAAGCTCCCACTGCTAACTGGAGCCAAGATTCCGGCTGTTCGTACTGAGCTAAGTTCCAGTAGGCAGTGCCAAGATTATTTTGAATCATCGCCCAATTCAGGGCTTCCCCTTGGCTGTAGTAATGAGTCATGGCTTCGGCGTAGGCGCGATCGCCGCTTGCAGATAGTTGGCGGCAATTTCCTTCGCTCCCACCTGTTGAGCCAAATGCCAGTAGGTCGTCCCCAAGTTATTTTGAGTTGCCGCATACTTCAGGGGTTCCCGTTCTTTGTCTCGGTAACGCAGGGCTTCTTGGTAGGCATGGATTGATTGTTGGAGGGGGGAGGCTTCCGGGTTGCTGGCAGTGGTATGGCGGGCTAGATCGCCGTAGGCAGCCCCTAGGTTGCTCTGGATCATGGCGTAGGTATCTACCGCTTCTGTGGGGGTAAATTTTTCTAGGGCTTGGTAATAAAGACTAATCCCCTGCTCTAGCTGGGCTTTGGCTTGGACCGGTTCCCGGAGGAGCCTCGATCGCATCAGATACAAATTTCCCAAATCATTCAACACATCTACCAACTGTAGGGGATGCTCCTGTAAACCCGTCACCCCTAAACCCGTCACCGCTTGCTCGTAGGATTGAATCGCAATAATTAAGTTTTCTTCGGTGACTTCCCCCTTTTCCAACCGCTCCCGGTACTGCTGCGCCAAACTCAGGTAGGCTTTGGTAAGGGCGGGGGTCGGGGGTGGATTTTGTTTTTGCACCCCACTGCGACTAAGTTCAGTCACTTCTTCCGGGTCAAGATCATCATCCCAAATTTTGGGCAGGGAATTTTCAGGATCGATCGCCGCCGGCGCAGGGGGCTGGGTTCACCGACAAACTCAAATAATCCCGTGTGCCATTGCCAAAACTCGGGGACAGACTTCTGGATTAGGTTAAACCAAGGACGAGGCAACCAGAGGAGGAGGCTGGATTCATTAATATTTTTTCTGGAAGCAGAGAGGCTACGTTCCCTACCCAAGGGCAGTTCAATGCTCTGGAGGCGACGGAGAAAGAGGCGTTGGATATTTGCAGGTTGGGAGGTGAGATGCTCGACCCCCACAATTTGAAAGGCAGGAATCGGCAGCGATGGCTGGTAATCTGTGAGCCACTGGGCCATTTGTCCGAGGGGGTTGGGGTCTTCGAGGTGGAGATGAAGACTTACCAGCCGGAGGGGTTCTTCGGGAGCTACAGATTTTGTGGCAAGTTCAGCGTGGAGTTTGCTGGCAAGACGATTTTGCAAACTCAGGTCATCACAGACAGCAATAAATAGTTGGCGACGTAAACCCAAGCTGAGGGCAGTTCTCAAGCGTTGATAGGTTTTTTGGTTCCAGTTGGGAGAAGAATAGGGAAGGGATTCCATGGTACGCCGGGAGTCAGGACTACTAATTAATTCCCACTAATTTTAGATAGTTCAGGATCAATCAGGACAATTGACTTCGGTGTAATTACCCAAGCAAGGTTCCTAGGATTAATTATTTAGAATCAATGGCATTAATTTCGAGGGTGTAGGTCATGGTCGATCGACCACCGGGATAGTACAGACTGCCAGTGATGGGGGTTGCCTCTTGGGGCAGGGCAGCCGCAGCGAGGGGAATGTGTCGATCGGCTACAGCCAGACCAAGGGTGGGATCAAAACCCCGCCAACCACCCCCCGGTAAATACACCTCTGCCCAAGCATGGAGATATTTGGCTGCCTTGGGTTCCCCTTCGGTGTAGCCACTCACAAACCGGGTTGCCAGACCCACCGATCGACACACTGCCATAAACAGGACAGTGAAATCCCGACAGGAACCAGTTTTGTTTTGCCAAGTAATACTGGGGATTTGTGGTCTTCCCGTTTCCCGGAGTTGGTAGGTGCAGCGCTCGTAAATCCGTTGGGTCAGGTTGGTGAGAAATAAACTCACATTGTGGTCTACTTCCTGTTGGATAGTTGCCGCTAGTTCCCCCACCAGAGGATCAGGGGATGCAGCCATGCCCAAGGGAGCTAAGTACCCCTGTAATTGCGAGAGAAGAGATGCTGGATAATCTAGGGGAAATTCCACAGCCCAAGGCTCTAGTAGATAATCAAAGGGATTCTGGCAGTGGGTGATCACCTCTGTCGTAGCAGTAATTTCCAAGGATGGAATTAACTGTTCCCGGGGAAACCAGATCTGGGTGACAGTGTTTCCCGCTACATCAAGGGAGAAACTGGTATTCAAGGGCTGGGGATTAATCACCAGTTGGTGCTGCCGAAGAGATTGATCACCACTAGCACGAGGATGGAGCCGGAGAAGATGGGGCGCAAGGGCAACGGGGCGATCGTAGTTGTAGGTAGTGCGGTGGCAGATATGGTAGTGCATGGGGTCTTGATCGCCAGTTTTGATAACTAATTTTAGTCTTCAGGTCGATCGCTATTGTGATCCCCATTTTGATGAGGATATCTATTGCCAATCAGTTTCCAAGCGCTGGGTAACAAACCTGCGGCTAAACTTGCCTTCAGGAGGCTACCGGGCAGGAAGGGAATTACTCCCAGCATTAACACCCCAAAGATACCGGGAAATTTGCCCCCAAGGGCGAGCCAAACACCCAACCAAGTTGCCCCTAGGGTAAAAGTAATTACATCTCCCGCCAACATAGAAAAAAGAGTAGGGAAGAATTTGCGATCGGCTCCATATTTTTCTACCAAAAAGCCAATCAGAGCCGCAGCGAAGGGAAAGGCAACGAGATATCCCCCCGTAGGACCGAGGATTTTGGCAATCCCAAAGCCCCCCGCCGAAAAGACGGGGCAACCCACGC
>JAAUUE010000024.1 GCA_012031635.1 Coleofasciculaceae cyanobacterium SM2_1_6
CCCAACCCCGACTCCAGCACCATTACCCCCCAACGTCCCCAATTCTTCGTCCCCGTCCCACCCCGACCCCAGATATATCTCAAGCTCCTCGCCCGCCCCAAGCCTCTCCGGTAGGTAATGGGGATAATGGTTCTGGAAATGTGGCTACGGGAACTTCTGGGAGTAATCCGGGGGCGATCGAGCAGGTAAATACCTTGGCAGTGCAGCAGGAAAATGAAGTTGCTTTGGGAGCCTTGGAAGAAAGTTTTACCCAAGAGTACAGCCGTTATTTTAATCTTGGCAGTTCCAGAAAGCAGCTTTCCTTGGCGGAAACAAGGCAGATTTTAGGCAATATTGAAGCCAGTACGGGGGTACGATCGGCCATAGTTTATGTAAGTTTTATTAATTCTCAACTCCCAGCCCAAGCTGCCAATAATCATAATCCTCATCAAAACCCTAGCCAAGGTCGTATTGTTGGCGTGGCAACTCCCTTGGAGAATCAAAATACCTCTAATCTTGCTGCTAATCTTGCTGCTGATTCAGTTAATCAATCTAATAAATCTGATCAAGCTAATCACCAAACTACAACTGCAAATTTGGCAACTTCTATAAGTGCTGAAAGTTCTGGCAGTTCTACGGGAAATCTTGAAGATACTGAGACTGCCAATAACCGGGATAGTCAACTAGAAATTATCCTTGTTACCGCCCAAGGAGAGATGATTCGGCAGCGGATCCCCGAAAGTAACCGGGCTTTGGTACTGCGAATAGCTCAGGAGTTTCGATCGCAAACTACCAATATCCGCAATCCCGATGCATTCTTAAATAGCTCTCAGCAACTCTATAACTGGTTTATTGCTCCCATTGACGGCGAATTGCAACGGCGGGGGGTGGAGAATCTGGTGTTTATTATGGATGGGGGAATGCGATCGCTGCCCTTAGCGGCTTTACACGATGGGGAGAAGTTTATTATCGAACGTTACAGTATCGGCATGACTCCCAGCTTGAGCCTCACCAGTACTGCCTATCGAGATCTTCGCAATAGTCAAGTTTTAGCTATGGGGGCGGCAACTTTCCCAGACCAAGAACCCCTCCCGGCAGTACCGACCGAATTGGCTGTGATTGCCACCCAACTCTGGCGGGGCAGTTACTTCTTGAATGGGGACTTCACCATGAATAATTTACGCAACCAAGTTAAACAGAGGGACTTGGGAATTATTCACCTCGCCACCCATGCTTCTTTCCTGTCAGGGGATGCAAGTAAATCCTTCATTCAGCTTTGGGATAGTCGCTTGGGGCTGGATCAATTGCGGGGCATGGGCTGGCATAATCCCCAAGTGGATTTGTTGGTTCTCAGTGCTTGTCAAACGGCGATCGGCGATCGCCAAGCGGAGTTAGGCTTTGCCGGGGTAGCTGTGCAGTCGGGGGTGAGGTCAGCGATCGCTAGTCTCTGGCAGGTTAGTGACGAAGGAACCCTAGGTTTAATGACCAAATTCTATAGCATCCTCAAACAGTCTCCCATTAAAGCCGAAGCCTTGCGCCAAGCCCAGTTAGCCATGCAACGGGGTGAAGTCAAAATTATGAATGGAGAATTAGTGACGGGCGTTGGTGTAGCCTCTCCCTCGGAGAATCAACGCTTCCCCCTGCCTCCAGAACTCGCTAATTTTAAGGAACAGGATTTTACTCATCCCTACTATTGGTCAGCCTTTACTATGATCGGCAGTCCTTGGTAGATTTAATAGGCTCCACAGAAACAGCCCTGTCCTATTAAAACCTGATTAAATCTCATGACCCTAGAAACCCAAAACCGAAAAGCTGATCACCTGCGGATTTGTCTGGAGGAAGATATTGAATTTCGCCGCAATAGTAATGGTTTAGAAAATTATCACTTCCAGCACTGTTGTCTGCCAGAGTTGGCGCTGGAGGATATTGATCTATCGACAAGTTTTTTAGGTAAAACCTTGGGTGCGCCTTTGTTAGTATCTTCCATGACCGGGGGAACGGAACTTGCCAAATTGGTGAACTGGCGACTTGCAGAGGTGGCGGGGGCTTATCAATTGGCGATGGGCGTGGGTTCGGGGCGGGTCATTTTGGAAAACCCAGAGGTAATTCCTAGCTTTGCCGTGAGGTCGATCGCCCCCACAATTCCCCTATTTGCCAATATTGGTGCTGTCCAACTCAACTATGGTTACGGGGTAGAGCAGTGTCAGAAGCTCGTAGATATTCTCGAAGCCGATGCCCTGATTTTGCACATTAATCCTTTGCAGGAGTGCATTCAACCCAAGGGAGATACCAACTTTCGGGGCTTACTTCCCAAAATTGCCCAGTTAGCCTCAAAACTATCCGTGCCGATTATTGCTAAGGAAGTAGGAAATGGGATTTCGGGAGGGATGGCAGCAAAATTAGTAGAGGCGGGGGTAGCGGCGATCGATGTGGCGGGGGCGGGGGGAACTTCCTGGGCAAAGGTGGAAGGAGAACGGGCAGAAAATCCCTTACAAGCTAGATTGGGAGAAACTTTTCGAGATTGGGGCATCCCTACTGCTGAGTGTTTAATCCAAGTCCGGGCAGCTAATCCAGCAATTCCTTTGATTGCCTCTGGGGGATTACGCAATGGTTTAGAAGTGGGGAAAGTACTCGCCCTCGGTGCAGATCTGGCGGGTTTGGCTCTTCCTTTTCTCAAGGCAGCCACGGAGTCGACTCAAGCGATCGAAGATTTGGTGGAAGTCTTGATGGCAGAACTAAAAACCACCATGTTTTGTACAGGGAATGCTAATTTATCTGAGTTACGGCAAACAGCGATGATTGAGCGATCGCCTATTTAGTTATTCTTTAGTTGCTGCCGAATTGATATATTCACAAAAAATGTTGAGGCAAACTTTGGCGGCTTATTTAGTCTCGGATAAGGTTTGGATAAGTTGAGCAGGGGTAAGAACAGGCAAAGAAATATTATCAAAGTCTTTGGGGTTGCGAGTTACGATCGCCTCTAGATTATTGAGGCTGGCAACGCAGTATTGAATGGCATCTTCAAAGTCTTTCATGGTTGAATTTAGAGCCATTTGAATAGCAGTCTCGTCAACACTAGCAATCTGACAGAATGTTGCCAATTGCCGTAAAAATTCGATAGTCCATTCTCGTCCTCTTTCCTTACGAATAATGTAGTAAAGATCGCTAAAAGTGGTTGCGGAAATATAAGCTATGATCAGCGATTGTTCAACAAGCACTAGCACTCCTTCGCTCTCTCTAAAGTAAGGATATCTTTCTAAGGCTACGTCAACAATAATGTTGGTATCTAGTAGAGTTCTCATAGGTTATGCTTCTCCTTGAGATACTCCCACTTAGCTTGATCTGGATCGAAATCAGGCGAAACTGGAGTTCCCTTTTTTAGGAGTTCTCTAAGGGTGTCAATATTATACTCTGGCTTTTCTTGGGTCGATTTCAACTGAGATGTTTCTGAGTATGCTGATTTTTGAGTTGATGTAGATTTTTGTAGCAGGATGATTTCGACATCGCCAGCAGGGAGATCGATCGCCTCAGAAATAATGAGTTCTCCAGAGGGGGCGATTTTGCCTTGAAGTTTGTATGCTTGCATGGGAACCTTCTCGCGATTGCGCTATTTTTTAACTAATCTTTATTGATTTTTTAAGTTTAACATCTGGTGTTAGTTGAGTATTCCTAGGTTTTATGGATTTTAAGAATATTGACGATAATCTGGATTAGCTTCATTTTCATCAATCTTTGACATATTGGGCATTGATAAAAAATTAATAAACTTCGTCATGAGTACCTATTGACTCTAAAAGTATTGCCTGAGACTCTTCATGTTCTACAAACTTAAAAATAATTCTCAAGTCATATCCACCACTACATGACCATGAATCTTGAAATTCTCCTTTTAGTTTATGTGTTTTTAATCGAGGATGAAATGGCTCAGTAGATAATAAATCCAAGGTGTTTTGAATGTTTGGTGCTAATTCTGGCTGCTTTTTTAAAATTTTGCGCGCTGCACGAACAAAGGCATTGGAGCGGAGTAGTAAATGCTTCATCCAAGAAGTTCCTTCATAAGTTGTTCTGGAGTGACTGGTTGGCATTGACCCAGGGCAAATTCCTGTTGGGCTTCTTGTACATCTTTAATCAGTTCGGCTCTGCGCCGATCACGTAGTCGATTTTGCAAAATCCGAATTAAGTCTTCTTGATCTTCTAGTAACAAGCGATCGGCTGCTTCTAAGATTTGAATAAAGGGTGTTTCGGGGATGGTAGTCATGGTTTTGTTCTGCTAAGTACTTGAATTTATTATACTTCCCCTAAATTGAGACAAGTACCATCATCTATTTTTCCTTTTTCCTTTTTCCTTACATAGTTTCTAGGGTTTAGTTTTGAAATTCAGAAAAGATGTTAAGCAGCTCGTCTGGGCTGAGACCCAAAACTTGAGATATTGATTCTAAAAGGCTTGGGTCTTGGGTGGTTTGGTAGATGCGAAAAAGATTTCTCAAAGCAATCACACCATTATGCTTATCTTGGAATTGGGTAAAGATTTCTAAGGCTTGCAGTAGGTTTTGTCCTGCTTCAGTGAGGTTTCCTTGAGCTTTTGCTAATAGTCCCAACTGGTTGTAGGTGCTGGCTTGGGCATAGCGATCGCCATATTCAATTTTGATCGCGAGGGCTTGCTGATAGTTTTGCTGTGCTTCGGTGTATTCTCTCAACTCTTCGGCGACTATGCCCAACTGGTGGTAGGTGCTGGCTTGGGAGTAGCGATCGCCAAATTCGATTTTGATTTCGAGGGCTTGTTGATAGTTTTGCCGTGCTTCTTCGTATTCTCTCAACTCTTCGGCGACAATACCCAACATATGATAGTTAACTGCTGAACTTCTACGATCTTCTGTTTGAGTTCGTAAATTCAAAGATTTTTCAAATAATAAACGGGCTTGCTTAAATTCTCTTTGATAAAAATAAATAATTCCTAATTTATATAAAGAATTAGATTCACTGCGCTTATCATCAAGTTCACAACTAAGCTCGATCGCCTGTTGAAAATAAAATTTTGCCTTTTCAAATTCACGAATTGATTGATGCGCTTGTCCTAATTGATTGAGAAGTTCTAATCTCATCCGGCTACTAGCTTCCGTATCTTCGGGATATTCTTGTAATAATCTCTCTAATAGATCAATGCGATCGCTCCTTTCAGGTTTTGCAAAAAGCGATTTGGATTGTGCGAATAACTAGAAACTTCTGAAGTTAGACGATCGCGGGTTTCGGGGAGGGTTTGAAACTTAAAAGTTGATGATGTCCAAGCCCAAAAATCGGGCGCAAACTGGGCGATTCTAGTCACTGCATAGTCTGGCAAAGCAAACAGCAAGGGATGGGGAATGGCTCCAGGGAAAGAATCACGGGCATAGTTGATATTAGTTAAAATTGGTGGATTGTCGCCACTATAGGCGATCGCCTTTTCTAGCCCCTGCAACACTAAAACTAATTTTTTATCAGGCTGAATCTCGATTTTTGGCAACTCTTCCTTAATCGCCTCTAGCAAAAACCGTAAATCTGGATCAGCAAAACGTAATACTGCAAATTGTATCCCTACACATTTTGGATGTTCCCTGAGAGCCATTATCAACAAATCCCCATCGGGCGGAAAATTGACCTCCATAAAGCCCACCTTAAAACCCTTCGACATCTGCACAAAGGCAAGCAAAAACTGAAACACTTCCTGATTGTGTGCCAAAAGCCCCCCAAGCTCGGCAGGTTGATCAGGCAGATTGGAGAGTGGTGATGGCTCTGGTGAAAGCATTGCTACGCATCAGTAAAGGATTAGGATAATTCCAGCGATCGCTACCGTTGTATTCTAAGACCGCCGTATTGTAGAGCAGTTGGACTTTAATATCTTCTTCATCTGAAAATTCTTTATTAATGGCAATATAGGCTAACTCAGTGAAGAACTTTTTGGTTTGCGATCGTTCAAGACTAAACTGGAGTTGCTTAATCGCATAGTCCACATCCTCCGCCTGAATTTTGGCATGACCACGCCCACTGGCTGTCAAACAAGCCCGTTGCATTAGCTGCATTAGTTGGCGAATATGCCCACCACTTGCCTTGACCAATTCCATCAACTCATCGCGCGAGTTAAACAACAGATTCACATCCACTCGTTTCTCAATGATTTTCGCCACCGCATCCAAACCTTGTTGTTTGTACTTCACAGGATATTCAGAGCGATCCAATTCATAAATATTCACCATCGGCACAATATGGGGATCGTCAAAGGAATTGCTCAAGCCTTGCTGGGAATAGAGCGCCGAAATTGGCACTGTGTAAATAATCGAACAATGTAGCTCCTTAAGCTGGGCAGCTCGCTCAAAAAATAGTTCTTTTGTCACCTCCAACGGACAGCGATCGAGATTGTCTACAATCACCAAAAACCCTTTGTAATTTGCAAATTTTGCCCTCAACTTCTTCAGCCCATCGCCCAGCAACAAATTGATGTCACCCTTCATGCGTGTAACTTCCTTTTTCAAGGTTTCCCGAACTGTAGTTTTCTGGGATGAAGAATTTTTGATCACACCCTTTAGCTTGAAGAGCAGCTTGGCAAAGAAAGGCGCGTCAGCACCCAAGCTAGCCGATGCTTCGGCATCTAGAGACAAAGCCACCGATTGCTCCGATTCTTTGGTAATCTCCTTAAACCAATCCTCGACACTTTTTAGTAATTGCTGATCAAAGGTAATTTTTAGGCTCCGCAAAGTCTCTTCAACCTGCCGAATTACCATCAAATAAATATCAATATATTCCAGATCGTTAATATCTGTCTCTTCTTCCGCATTGAGAAAAATAGTTAAATACTTACCCTGCCAATGTTTTTCAATGCGCCGCAACTCCGTACTTTTGCCACAGCCCCGATGTCCTGTAAATAAGATCGTACAAAAAGTTTCCGGCTTCTGCTGCTCTAAAATCTGCCCGACCTGAATAATCGCCTCGCTATTGCGTGCCTCTAGTAAAGGAATATAGTATTTCTCCAAATCCTGACCCTGAAGAGGTTCCACGTCACAGATTTCATAGGCATCCGTGAGATTTATCGCTAAATTACCTGTGGGATTTTTCATAGCTGTTGCAGCTTAAATTCGTGTCTGAGCAATACAGCCAAATCATAGCTGTGGTATCTAAAAATCATACCTCACACAACCTGCTTTTGGGCGATCGCTACCCTAACCCACTCTCCCGGCGATGACTGAGCGATCGAGACACTAGAGACCAAGACAATCCTGCTTCAACAACAATCTGTTCTAGAGAAACTCTAGCCAAGGAGTGCTGTAATCCGAGGACTATTGAGTAATTTTCCTTGGCTAGGGTGATAATAGAAATAAGCTGTAGCTGAACTAGTCCCTAACTACTGATAATTCCTCACCCATAACTAATTTTATGAAAAACTTTCTCAAGCAAATTACCGCTAGTGCGATCGGGACTCTATTGGGTTTGTGTTTATTTACGGGGGTCGGGCTGGGGGGGCTGCTGTTCTTGGTGATGGTAGCGGCTTCCTTGGAGGCAACCCCCCAAGTGGAAGATAAATCTGTATTAGTGCTGGATTTGTCCTTAGAGATTGCGGATAATCCGGTGGTGGGGGATAGTTTTCTAGGAGGCGATCGCAACAGTATCAGTCTCCGCACGGTGCTAGAAGCCATTAATCAGGCGAGTACCGATGACAAGATTGTGGCTCTTTACCTAGATAGTAGTGGGGTTTCTGGGGGAACGGGGCTGGCTAACTTGCGGGAAATTCGCCAAGCTCTCGAAAAATTTAAGACCCAAGGCAAAAAATTGTTGCCTACGATGTGGATTGGTCAAAAAGTGATTACTATCTGGGATCGATCGCCAACGAGATTGTGGTTAACCCCATGGGCAGTGTGGAAATAGACGGGGTGAGTGTGGAATCAGCCTTTTTTGCCGGAGCCATGGCAAAGTATGGTCTGGGGGTACAGGTAGTCCGGGCTGGCAAGTATAAATCCGCCGTAGAACCCTTCACTGCCCAGAAACTTAGCCCCGAAAACCGCCAACAAACCCAGAGCCTGATTACCAATGTTTGGGGGGAGTTGGTCAATACCATTAGCAGCAGCCGGAACTTAACCCCGACCCAAATTCAGACCTTGGCTGATACCCAAGGAATTCTGTCTGCCCAAGCTGCCCAAGAGCAGAAATTGGTGGATAAAGTCGGTTATCTCGACCAAGTGGTGAATGACCTGAAGGAGTTGACCGCCGCCGACCCAGAGGCAGATAGTTTTAACCAGATTAGTATTAGGAGCTACAGTAGCAGCCAAGCTCAGAATGCCAAAAGCAGTGGTAATAAAATTGCCGTGGTCTATGCCCAGGGAGATATTGTGGATGGGCGTGGCTCACCACAACAGGTGGGGGGAGAAAGCCTCGCAGAAGAAATTCGGCAACTACGCCACGATGAGACGGTGAAGGCGATCGTCCTCCGCATCAATAGTCCGGGGGGCAGTGCTACCGCTTCTGAGCAAATTCTCCGGGAAGTCCAATTAACCAAGGAGCAGAAGCCCATAATTATCTCTATGGGGAATTATGCCGCCTCTGGGGGATATTGGATTGCCACCTACGGCGATCGCATTTTTGCCGAACCTAATACTATTACTGGCTCGATCGGGGTCTTTGGGCTGTTATTTAATGTGGGGGAACTGGCGAGACAAAACGGGATTACTTGGGATACCGTCAAAACTGGCAACCTTGCAGATACTCAGACTATTTCTCGCCCCAAAACACCCCAAGAGCTTGCTATCTATCAAAAATCTGTAGACCAAATTTATAATCAGTTCCTTGCCAAGGTTGCTGAGTCTCGGAATTTGCCCCGTCCCAAGGTAGAAGAAATTGCTCAGGGGCGAGTGTGGACTGGGAAGGAAGCGCAGGGGCTGGGGCTGGTGGATGAGTTGGGGGGGCTAGAGGCAGCGATCGCCTACGCAGCCAAGGCAGCAGACCTAGGGGATGATTGGCAGGTAGAAGAAAATAATCAAGAGCGATCGCCCCTAGAACAAATTAGGGAACTGGTCGAAACTATCCAAGTCCAGCAACCCATGGATCCCTTCACCAGAGAAATGCAGAAACTGCAAACTCAATTAACCGGGATTAGAAACCTAAATGACCCCAGAGATATCTACGCCCGCCTGCCCTTTAACTTAGAAATTAAATAGTTAATCAATATTACTTGTTTAAATGCAGCTATTCCCCACACTTTTTGTGACTCATAGTCCGTTGACTAATAATCTACATTTGTAAATAATTGACATTGTATTATTTTCTATTTATGAAATAAAGACGTTAATTATTCATGGGAAAATCACTTGTTATTGCTGTAGCTTCAACGGTTAAATATTTCCGTAAAGTAAACAGTATGAGCCAAGAAGAGCTTGCTGATAAAGCAGGTTTAGACAGAACCTATATTTCAGGTGTTGAAAGAGGTGTTCGCAATATCACACTTGATTCATTAGAACAAATAATTAATGCTCTTGGGATAGACATTTTAATATTTTTTACCAAGCTATTTGAATATTTAGGTGATACAAAAAGTGAAATCTAGTGCAAAAGGAAGGAGCCTACCTCGCTGCCCTAAATTACTCCAAACGAAAATTTATAAAACAGGGCAAACAAGGGGTGCAGATGATGATGTTATATACCAAAATCGTGTTTCAAGAACTAGTACAGTATTGATTCCTTATGTTCTTTGGGGTAGTTGCTCTAGTCCCCCTAATAATGAATTGAAATTTGAAAATGGATTTATTGTTCTTATTAGTCCAGAAACTTACTTTTGTAACGATAATATCGATCAAGAACTTGAATCACAGGGGCTTTATCTCGGTATAAATACTGTGGTATTTTATGAAGCTCGAACTCATTGGAATATGTATAATCCTGAAGTAAGAGGTTGGACTGCTGCACAATCAAGACAAGAGCCACTCAGAGGGCAATATGTAGCAAGAGTACCAGCGACAACTTCTGTAAAAAATGGCGGAAAAATCATACATGGATTTAATTCAACATCTTCAAAAGGAGCAGGCATTAGATTATACGAATATGCAAGCTCAGAAATGATTTCAAATTGCCGTCTTCAGCTTGAGTCTCTTTACTGGTCTTGTTTTGATTCAGAAGAGACTTCTATAGAAAATGGTATGAGTATTGATAATGTTAAGCAAAGAAAAGAATATATTCAATCAGAATGCCAAAAATTTGATTTATTAGATAGACATAAATTATTAGAAGCACGTATCCTTAACAAAGATGGATTAACCATTTGCCCATTGTGCTTAGAGAGGCTTTCAAGTCGAGGGTTCTTTAGTCGATTGGAGCAAGCAGAAGGTCGAGAAGTTCTAAATTTGACAGTCACTCAACTCAATCTTTTTCATATTGAAGAGTTAAAGTATGGGACTTACAATCATAGACCATACAACCTTGGCTGGGGTCATCATCATTGTAATGTAACAGTAAAAGACTCAGGTATTGCCAAAACTATTGAGTGGATGTACAAAGTTATTAAGGTAAACATTGATAATGGCTATTTTACTCCTGAAAATAAGTCAAGTTGATGAACAAAAGTTGACATTCCATTTTCTTGTGGTTGGTAACTATACTCTTTCCCATTCCGCTTTATAGATTCTACTTCTAGCCGTGTAGCAATTGCTTTTACCCATTTTTGATCAACCTCAATTGAAATAGTGCGTCTACCTAAATTAAGAGCCGCTAAAGCAGTACTACCTGAACCAGCAAAACAATCTAAAACTATATCTCCAGGATAGGTTGTTGCCTCAATTGCATGTTCAAGCATTGCTAATGGTTTTTCTGCTGGATGCTTACCTTTATAAGGACGAACAGAAGGAAACGTCCAAATGTCAGTAAATTCCTTAGAAGCATTAACAGAAAAAACTCGGATAACATCTTCATATGGTGGCATATATTTTACTTTGCCAGTTTCAAGTATTGCAGAACATACTTTTTCATATTGTTCTCTACTTGGAGTGTTGCGACCAGCTTCCCAATTAGAGACTGCACCGCCATGATTAACTTTTCCATAGGCACCAATCATAGCAGTAAGTTCTTTTAGTGATAACCCCGCAGCTTGACGCATATCACGAAGAAACTGGGCAAATGTTGATCGAAAAAGATTCCCCTCAACTGCTGGTTCAGCAAAAATAATTCTTTCAGAATGAGGATACCATTGTCGGAGTGCCTCTTTCTTCATTTTTCCTTTCCAACCATCAAATCCTGGTTCATTTGGCTTAGTCCAAACAATATGGGATAGTACATTAAATCTCCTTGAAAATAGAATCTCAAGCCGGGCAGACATCGAAGAGTCACAGAAACAAAATATTGAGCCGTTTGGTCGTAGCAGTCGATGCCATTCAGAAGAATAGGTCTCTATCCATTCAAGATAATGTTCATCTTCTTGAAATTGGGTATCACCATAAATATTGTGCTTTTTTGTAGAGTGATAAGGTGGATCTGTCAAAATCAGTGAAATGGTATTGCTTGGTATCTTACGGAGCAATTCTAATGAATCACCTTCTGCAAGAATTCCATTAGGGGCAGAAGCTCGAATGCGATCTGACAATGCAATATTAATTTGCTCAAAATCTTGTGCTCTTGTAGACATCTGTTAGTAGCCATTTATCGAGAAGTGACTTATAGTCTACACCTTCGATTCAAAAAAATCAACCTAAATTATCATCCCAAAATCATCATCTTTTAAGAATTATCAATAATTCGTGTTGGTTTTGATACTTTTAATGAATCCATAATTGCCTAGCATGGCTATAAACAGCAGTTTGATTTTCTAAATTTGAACCGTGAATTTCCATGTCTTTAAGGCATCTAACTATATCTATACAGGCATCTATACAGACTTTTGTTTATTGCTATTTATCTCTACTTATTCCTTTAGTAATTGAGCTTTGTTAACCATGAAATCCCATATCCCTGTAGTTAAAGAACGACGTGAATATAATACTTGGGTAGCTAATGAAACCTTAGAGGATTACTCTCTTAGATATGCCCCTAAATCTTTTCGGAAATGGTCAGAACTATTTGTGGCGAATACTGCCTTGGGGGGGATTTCATTTTTGGCACTGGAGGCGATCGGCGGCTCCCTGGTGATTAACTACGGTTTTGCCAATTCTTTTTGGGCGATCGTGATTGTGGGCTTGATCATTTTCCTCACAGGAATACCCATTGTCTATTACGCTGCCAAGTACAGCATTGACATGGACTTGCTGACTAGGGGGGCGGGGTTTGGCTACATTGGCTCCACCATTACTTCTTTAATTTATGCCTCTTTCACTTTCATCTTCTTTGCCCTCGAAGCGGCGATCATGGCTCAGGCGCTCCAGCTATATTTTCATCTGCCCTTGGTTTGGGGCTATCTTCTCTGTTCCTTGTTAATTATTCCCCTTGTCTTCTATGGGGTGACCCTGATTAGTCAGTTGCAGTTGTGGAGTCAGGGAATTTGGCTGACGTTGATGATTTCGCCCTACTTTTTTATCGTGTACAAAGAACCCGATGCTCTCAGTAATTGGTTTAATTTTGCAGGGGAGATTAGCCATAGTGCGGGGTTTAATCCTTTGCTATTTGGGACGGCAGCCACAGTGTCTTTTTCCTTGATTGCCCAGTTGGGGGAACAGGTGGACTATCTGCGGTTTTTGCCAGAAAAGCAGGAACATAATCGCGTGCAGTGGTGGCTGGCGGTAATTTTGGCGGGACCCGGCTGGATTATTTTGGGAGGAGCAAAACAGTTGGGGGGAGCCTTTCTCGCAACCTTAGCCATTAACCACGGCTTGACTCTGGGGGATGCCAAGCAACCAATTAATATGTACTTGGGTGGTTTTGCCGATATATTCAGTGACCCGCAGGTAGTCCTGACGATCGCTACTGTGTTTGTGATTATCTCCCAGATTAAAATCAATGTCACCAATGCCTACGCTGGTTCCCTCGCTTGGTCAAACTTTTTTTCTCGCCTCACCCATAGTCATCCCGGTCGAGTGGTCTGGCTGGTGTTTAATGTGGCGATCGCTCTACTATTAATGGAGTTGGGGGTATTTGAAACCCTAGAAACGGTGCTGGGGTTGTATTCCAATGTGGCGATCGCTTGGATTGGAGCCTTGGTTGCCGACTTGGTAATCAATAAACCCCTGGGCTTGAGTCCTAGCTACATTGAGTTTAAGCGGGCTTATTTGTATAACTTTAATCCCGTGGGGTTTGGGTCGATGATCGTGGCTTCCGTGATCTCGATTCTTGCCTTTGTGGGGGTCTTTGGTGCTTACCCCCAAGCCTACGCTCCTTTTTTGGCTCTGGGCATCGCCTTTGTTCTCTCGCCGATCATTGCGGTGATCACCAAGGGTAAATACTACATTGCCAGAGAAAACACCCAAGCAACGACCCTAGAAGGCAAATCTCTGGTGGCTTGCTGTGTTTGTGAACAGGAGTACGAAATCCCGGATACTGCCTACTGTCCAGTGTATGACGGCTCCATTTGTTCTCTGTGCTGTAGCCTCGATGCCCGATGCCATGATAGCTGTAAACCGCAGCAGAATACGGGAGAAATAGTCGAGCAGTTCCTCTGGAATCTCACTACCCAACTTTTTCAAGATAAAATTTCCCCCCTACTAGGATTGAGGCTAATTCGCTTTGGCGGATTTTTTAGTCTGTCCACAGGAATTACGGCAGTGGTTTTTGGCTTGGTTTATTATCAAGAATCCCAACGTCATCCCGTTTCTCCCCTCTTCCTCGTCCAACTCTACGCCCCCTTGGTGGTGTTGTTGGGGATTGGTTGTTGGTGGTTAGTTCTTAGTGAAGAAAGTAAACAGTTAGCCGAAGAAGAACTCGATCGCCAAAACAGTCAACTTCAAGCAGAAATTGTCGATCGGCAACGAGCCGATGCAGCCCTGCAAAAACTCACCCAAGAGCTAGAAATTCGGGTAGAGGAGCGGACTAGTGAGCTATCCAAAGCCCTGCGAGATTTACAACAGGCGCAGACCCAGCTAGTCCAAACTGAAAAAATGTCCAGCTTGGGGCAGTTGGTGGCGGGGGTCGCCCACGAAATTAATAATCCAGTGAATTTTATCGCCGGGAATCTTGGCTATGCTATGGACTATGCAGATATTTTGCTGAAGTTGATCGATCTCTATCAAGGCTGCTATCCCCAGCCCTCACCAGAAATCATTGAGGCTTTGGAGGAATGGGAAGTTGATTTTCTGGTGGAAGATTTCCCGAAAATGTTGTCTTCGATGAAATTGGGAACCGATCGCATCCAAAAAATTGTCCTATCCCTAAGAAATTTCTCCCGTATGGATGAATCAGATTGTAAATCCGTAGATATTCATGCCGGGATTGATAGCACCCTCATGATCTTGCAGAGCCGTCTCAAAGCTAGTTTTGATCGACCAGAAATTAAAGTCATTAAAGAGTACGGAAATTTACCCTTGGTAGAGTGTTATGCCGGGCAGTTGAATCAGGTATTTATGAATATTATTGCCAATGCGATCGATGCCCTAGAAGAGGCCTGTCGATATTACAATGATGTTTCGGGGAATACCTCTGGTAACATTTCGCACAATGTTTCAGAAGAAGTTTCTAACTACACAAAAAATGCTGTTAAATCAACTAGCTATTACAGTTCTGCCATTATTGCTGATCAAGAGATTGCCAACTCCCCAAAATTAAGCTCATCTGCCTACAATTCACCCCGTAAAATTATTGCCAGTCCCATTTTACAAATTACGATCTGCACAGAGCTAATTAATAAAAATTATCTGCGCATCAGGATCAGTGATAATGGCTTGGGAATGCCGGAAGAGGTGCGGCAAAAGATATTTAATCCCTTCTTTACAACTAAGCCCATCGGCAAAGGTACGGGCATGGGTCTATCCATTAGTTATCAAATTATTACAGATAAGCACAAGGGGAAGATTAGTTGTGTTTCTAGTGATCAAAAAGGTACAGCCTTCATTATTGATCTGCCTACTAATTTGAGTGTATTGACTTTGGAGGCGAGTTAAGCCAAGGTCAGGCGGGGTAGTCGGGATTTGAAGCCACAGAGGATTTCCCAAGAAATAGTGTCGATCGCCTCTGCCCAGTCCTCGGCGGTGATCTTTTCCTTGCCATCTGCGCCAATCAAGGTGACAATTTCTCCCGGCTGCACATCAGGAATGGCACTGACATCGATCATTAATTGATCCATGGTAACTTTCCCAATCTGGGCAACTCGCTGCCCCCGGATAATTACCTGCATTTGATTGGATAGGAGCCGGGGAACCCCATCTGCATAGCCAATGCCGACCACAGCGATCGCCATGTCTTTAGGGGCAATAAAACTATAGCCATAACTCACCCCAGTCCCCGCTGTCAGGGATTTTACAAGGGTGACTCTTGCCTTCACAGCCATGACTGGTTGCAGAGAGGCTTTCGATCGCAGGTGCGGAGCGGGGGGTAAACCGTAGAGAGCTAAACCAATGCGGACTCGATCGTAGTGTAGCTCCGGATCCACCAAAGTTCCAGCAGAATTGGCTAAATGAAATTTGACCCGGGGAGATAATCCCAAATCTTGACAACTCTGGATAACTTGTTGGAATCGATCGTGTTGCAACTCCCGAACGGTGGGGTCTAGTTCATCGGCGGTTGCCAAGTGGGAGTAAATACTGGCAATTTCCAGCCCCGGCAGGGCTTGGACTTGTTGGACTAATTCCCTAGCCTGTAACCAAGGGGCACCAAGACGAGACATCCCTGTATCTACATTAATATGGACTGGTAGAGTGGGGCGGGAGCAGAATTGTTGAGAGTTAGTCCCCTGATTAATCTCCAAGTTAATTCCAGTATTAGTTCCAGTATTAGTAACTATCTCTGAGAAAAGTTGAGCTTGAGAGTAACTAGATAGGGTGGGTTCGAGGTGATGATGGAGGATTACTTGGGCAGCTTCGGGGGTAGCGATCGAGCCGAGGATCAGGATCGGGGCTTTGATACCCGCTTGCCGGAGTTCTACGCCCTCACTAATAGTTGCCACCGCCAAGGATTCGACCCCCTGCGCCAAAATAGTTGCCGCAATCCCCCAAGCTCCATGACCGTAGGCATCAGCTTTGACCACTGCCATGAGTTCACAACCGGGAGATAGTAAACCTTGTAATTGCTGGAGATTATGTAGGAGGGCAGCGGAGTCAATCTCTAGCCAAGCTCGCAGGGCGGGGTCGAGAACAGGTATGGGGGTCGGGGGAATTTGGGGGAATACATCTGGGGAAATTTGCTTTTTATTCAAGGCTCCGGGAGTTTCTACGATGGTTTCGGGAATATTTAGGTCTGGAGTGTTTAATTTATCTAAAGTTTCTAATTGTCCGTTTTTAACCACGGTTACTGCTCCTTTTTTTATCCATAGCAAAAAAAGAGATAGTTAGGATAGCTAATAACTTGATGAACAAAGGGCTTAAGCCCCTTGCCTGTCCTAATCAACTCTAACCTTGCTACAGCGATCCTCAATCATTTTTTGAATTAGCTTACTTTTAGCAGGTTATTCCATCCGCTGGCGACGGGTGAAATCCTTGAGAACTGCTATATATCAATAGCGATGGCAATCCTAAACTCACTTGCTAAATGAGATCGCTTCTGGTCAGCGATCTCCTCTGCCTCCGGCGGGTGGCATCCTTTAGGACTACTACAGATATCAAGCCTGAATGCTAAGCCCAAATACTAAAGATAAACAAAACAGCAATGATTTGGCAATGATTTCAGATCATACTTAGTTAACATTAACGATAATTGATTCTGTTACTGAATATAGCGATCCTAAATGATTTTCTAAATTAGATTGCTTCTGGGAGGTTATTCCACCCGCCGGCGGCGGGTGAAATCCTCTAGGACTGCCGTAGCGAAACAGGAGAATAATAGTTAATAATAGTTAACAAATACAAAATTAAAGTTTTCGGGTCAAAAAAATCAATAGTTAGCCTGAAAGGTTACTTAGAGAGTGCAACTATTTAGAAGTAAAAATTAGAAGTAAAAATCTTAAGGCAATTAAGGTTGCTATACTTAACAATGTAATCATTCCCAAACAGTACGCATATACCAATCTCTGAGCTAGTTAATTTTCGCTGGGTAATCTTTGCTCTACTTATCCACATTTGATTGATGTTCATCGCACAAAACCATAAAATTACTTAGAGGCATGAAGATTAGAACAAAGACATTTATCACGGTGGTTTTTACCATTTTGGTGTTGATTTGGGTACTTTATGCTACTTCGGCAACGATTATCCGCAGTGGATTTTCGGAAGTTGAGAATCAAACTGCAAGGCAGAATGTCGATCGAGCTGCTCAGAATATCTGGGATCGAGCCAGGAATTTAAGCTCTACCATTCGAGATTGGTCATTTTGGGATCTATCCTACGCATTTATCCAAGATGGGAATCAGACTTTCATTGACAACAACCTCGTAGATAATGTTTTCACTAGCCTAGATATCAATGTGTTAATTTTTCTTAAACCTAATGGAGAAATTCTCTACGCAAGAGCTTATGATTTTGACAGTAATTTGTCTGTCCCCATTTCCCAAGATTTAAGAGATCATCTCCGAGATAACAAAGCTCTGCGTCAACATCGGAGTGCCAATGATATTTACAAAGGCTTGATTTCCCTGCCACGACAAAGAATCATGGTGGCTTCTAGCCCGATCCTGAATAGTCAGGGTGATGGGGAGGTAAAGGGGACTCTAATTATGGGGCGTTACCTAGACCAGAGATTGGTGGATAGCGTATCGATTAATCAACGTCTTTCTGTTTCCCTGTTTGATGTTAATGACCCCCAGCTGCCCAAGGATTTCCAAGACATCCGGAATAAGTTGGTGGTGACGCAGCAGGTTAACTACGAGTTTTCGGTGTTGGGAGGGGAAGACACCACTCGCCCCTCGGCCCTGGAGGAAGAAAGAGAAATTGCCCTGCTGCCAGTCCAGCCCCTCAATGAAGATACGATCGCTGCCTATACCCTGTTGCGGGATGTGTACGGGAAGCCCTCGGTTTTGCTCAAGGTTGATATGCCGAGAACGGTGTATAAACAAGGAGAGAAGAGTCTGAGAATTTCTTTTCTGTTTTTACTAGTTGCCAGTGTGGTCTTTGGCCTGACCACGATATTACTTTTAGAGCGCATTGTCTTGGCTCGGTTGGCGGAGTTGAATCGATCGGTGAAGAAAATTGCCTTGAGCCGAGATCCTTACCTACGGGTGAATCTCAAGGGAAGTGATGAACTGGGGAGTCTTGCCCAAGAGATCAACTCGATGCTCACTACCTTGGCTTTATCGCAGCGAGAGCAGGTCGAGAGCCAAGAACGGTATCAAAAAGTTGTAGAGCAGGCCTCCGAGGGGATTTTTCTGATCGATGCCCAGAGCAAAAATATTATTGAAGCAAACTCAGCTTTTTGCCATCTCTTGGGCTATACTCCAGCGCAGATATTAAATTTGAGCGTTTATAATCTCACCAATTATAACTCCGCCGAGATCGATGACAATTTCCAGACCTTGGCTGCATCCCAGTACCTATCCTTGGGAGAAATGGTATACAAGCGAGCAGACGGCAGTTTGGTGGATGTGGAGGTGAATGCCAATATGATTTCCGTGGCGGGTCGGGAAGTTTTTTGTGTGGTGGTGCGGGATATTAGTGAACGTCAGGCAGCTCTGCGCCAACGGCAGCAAATGGAAGATGCCCTGCGCCAGAGTGAAGCTAGTTTCCGGGGGATGGTGGAGCAGGCTTCGGTAGGGATTGCGTTTCGGACGATCGAGCATGGAGACACCCTCCTAGTCAACCAGAAATACTGTGATATCCTCGGCTATACCCAAGAAGAACTGATGGAGCTGAACCATCTTGATATTACCCACCCCGAAGATGTCGACCTTGCCATCCGCTATGGGGAACAACTTTCCCAAGGGGAAATTGATAGCTTTACCATTGAAAAACGTTATCTCAAAAAAGATGGCTCTACGGTCTGGGGCGAGCTGACGGTTTCTCTGATCAGAGATGGAGAAGGAAATCCCCAGAATACGATCGCCATCATCGCCGATATCACCAGTCGCAAAAGGGCAGAACAGTCTCTGCGGGAAAGTGAAGTCTTACTCAGGGCAATTATTGACCAAGCGGCGGTAGGGATTGCCTACAGTGCCCTCGATGGCGTGTCTTTGTTGGCTAACCGCAAAATGTGTGAAATTCATGGCTATTCCATGGAGGAGTTAGCCGATCTTACTTATCGAGACTATACCCATCCCGAGGACTTAAGCAAAGATGAAGCCGGAATGCAACAGTTGCTTTCTGGAGAAGCCACGATTTTTACCATTGAAAAACGCTACATCCATAAGCAGGGTCACATAGTCTGGGTCAACTTGAATGTGTCCTTGGTGCGAGACGAGGTGGGAGAGCCTCGATATACGGTGGTCATTGCTCAGGATATTACCGATCGCAAGCGCATGGAAGCCGAGCTAGAAGAAAGCCAAATCCGGCTGCGAGCCACCTTTGAACAGGCAGCAGTGGGGATTGCCTACGAAAAATTTGGCAATCAGGCTTTACTATGCAATCAAAAATATTGTGAAATTCTCGGCTATTCCCAAGAGGAACTCCTGACGGTGGACTATCGCCAGCGCACCCATCCCGAAGACTTGACCATTGATGAGGAATTCACACGGCAGTTACTGGCAGGAGAAATTGATACCTTTTCCATCGAAAAACGCTACATCCGCAAAGATAAGTCCGTGGTCTGGACAAACTTAAGCCTTTCCCTAGCCCGGAATGAACAGGGAGAGCCAGACTATGCGATTATTGTGATTCAAGACATCAGCGATCGCAAAGCCGTAGAAATAGAACTCCAACAAAGTCAGGCTTACCTGAAGGCAACCTTTGAACAAGCCGCCGTCGGCGTAGTCTTAACCGATGTGGAGGGTAAAATTCTCACCTGCAACCAAAAGTATGCAGATCTCTTAGGCTACTCGGTGGAAGAGCTAAAAACCCTTACCTTCCAAGCCGTCACCTACAGAGAAGACCTGTGGATTGAGGAGCCTATGTATGCACAAATGATTGGAGGCGGGATCCCCACCTATTCGATCGAAAAACGCTATCTCCATAAAGAAGGGCAGATCATTTGGGCCAACATGAGTATTTCCCTGGCGCGGGATGCAGCCGGAGCGCCCCAATACAGTATTGGCATTGTCGAGGATATCCGCGATCGCAAGCGTATTGAACAGGAACTGCGAGAAAGTAAAGTCAGATTGCAATTGACCTTTGAACAGGCGGCCGTGGGGATTGCCCAAGGGGGATTGGATACCGAGCAGATCCTCCTCAACCAAAAGTATTGCGAAATTGTGGGCTATACGGCAGAAGAGTTGATGCAACTAAGCTATTTAGATATTACCCACCCCGAAGACCGGGAAATAGATGCAGAATTGACCAAACAACTGGTGGCGGGGGAAATTAATACCTTCTCCATCGAAAAACGCTATCTCCACAAACAGGGGCATGAGGTGTGGGTGAATTTGACGGTTTCTTTAATTCGGGACGATGAGGGCAAACCCCAGTACAATATTGCCGTAGTGCAGGATATCAGTGACCGCAAGAAGTTTGAGCAACAGGTAAAAGAAAGCGAGGAAAGATTCCGGGCGATCGCCTCGGCGACCCCAATTCCTATATTTATTAGTGAACTCCCCAGTGGTCGGATTGTCTATATCAACGAAGCGATCGAACCGATGCTAGGCATGACCTACGAGGAGTTGATTGGCAATACCACCGAGCATTTTTATCTCAACCCCAGCGATCGAGTCTACGTCCTGCAAAAGATCCAAGAACAGGGCTACATTCACAACTACGAGATGCAAATCAAAACTAAAAATGGGCAGGGTATCTGGGTGATCACCTCCAGTCGCGTCCTCTCTTTTAATAATAAACCCGCCGTCCTTTCCGTCCTCTACGACATCACCGAGCGCAAATGGGCAGAGGAAGCCATCCGCCAAGCCGAAGAAAAATACCGGAGCATCTTTGAAAACGCCACCGACGGCATCTATCAAACAGACCTGTCAGGGGAAATCTTTAATGCTAACCCCGCCCTAGCGAAGATCTTTGGCTACGATATGGCTCCAGAAATGATCTATGAATTCACCTTCGGTGAAGTACAAATCTACCTAGACCCGCACCGCCGCCAAGAATTTCTCAACCTGATGCAGACTGAGGGCATAGTGCTGAAATTTGAATCCCAAGTCCTCAGACGAGATGGACAGGTGATCTGGGTTTCGGAAAATGCCCACACGGTGTACGACGGAGCGGGAAATCCCCAATTCTATGAAGGGATGATGGTGGACATCACCGAGCGGAAGTGGGCAGAAACCCAAGTTAATGTCTTGCAGAGTATCATTCTAAAAATTAGCGAACTAGAAAGTCTCGAAAGTGCCTTGGAAGTGGTGCTACAGGAGATTTGCCAACTTAAGGACTGGGAATACGGCGAGGCATGGCTACCAGACTCGAATAACGGGATTTTGTATTGTAGTCAGGCTTCTTATATGAGTAGTACTCATGACTTGACGGCATTTCGTCGAGCCGGGGAAGAACTCACCTTTACGAAAGGGGCTGGTTTAACAGGACGGGTGTGGCAGTCCCAAACCCATGAGTGGCAGCAGGATGTGTCGCAGTTGTCCGCCGATCAGTTCAAGCGATACAAGTTGGTTCAAGACTACCATCTTGGTGCGTTGGGAGTGCCAATTATGGCAAGTCGGGGCTATCAAGAAGAATCGGAGCAGAAGGAAGTATTGGCGGTGCTGGTATTTTTCATCTTTGATGCAGGGGAAGAAGATCAGCGCTTGGTGCAGTTGGTGCTGGCGATCGCTGCTCAGTTGGGAACAGTGATTGCCCGTAAACAAGCAGAAGCCGCCCTCCGAGAAGCAGAGGAAAGATACCGGAGTATTTTTGAGAATGCTAGTGAAGGCATCTTCCAAAGCACCCCGGCGGGAACCTATCTGAGTGTGAACCCCGCCTTTGCCAGAATTTATGGCTACGAATCGCCAGAGAATGTCATCAATAGTGTCAAAGCGATCGATCGAGAAATTTATGTAGACCCCCAACGCCGCCAAGAATTTATTGAGACCATGGCACGCTACAACAAAGTCTCTCGGTTTGAATCCCAAGTTTATCGCCAAGACCGCACCACCATCTGGATCTCCGAAAATGCCCGCACTGTCCGGGATGACCGGGGGCAAATCCTTTACTATGAAGGGACGGTGGTGGATATCACCGCCCGGAAAATTGCTGAAGAACGCCTGCGCTACGAACAGGAGCAGTCAGAGCGCCTATTACTTAACATTCTGCCCTCTTCCATTGCCCAGCGCCTGAAAAGAAATGAGGACACGATCGCCGATTACTTCCCCGATGTCACCGTCCTATTTGCCGATCTGGTGGGGTTTACAGAAATTGCCGCCCAAACCGAAGCAGTGGAACTCGTGAAACTCCTCAATGGGATATTTTCGACCTTTGATGCCCTCACGGAATATCACCAACTGGAAAAAATTAAAACCATTGGCGATGCCTACATGATCGTCAGTGGTTTACCCCAGCACCGCCATGACCACGCCGAAGCTATGGCAAATATGGCGCTGGATATGCTTTTGGCTGTCAGGGAATACAATATAGCCAACAATGCCCGGTTGAGTATGCGGATTGGCATCAATACTGGAGCAGTGGTGGCGGGGGTAATTGGCACGAAGAAATTTATTTATGACCTCTGGGGTGATACGGTCAACACCGCCAGTCGGATGGAATCCCAGGGGCTGCCGGGCTGTATTCAAGTCACTAGCCAGACCTACGAAGTCCTCAAGGATAAATATAATTTGGAATACCGGGGCACAATTCACATCAAAGGCAAGGGAGAAATGCCTACCTATTTCTTGTTGGGGGCAAGAGCCCCAGTTTTAATCTAAAACAACTTAAAACTTAAAACTTAAAACTTAAAACTTAAAACTTAAACTAATTAGGACAGGGAGCGGGTATGACAGAGGGATGTTTACGAGTTGGCAAGGTTGCCCAGACTTATGGCGACGGCGGTGGTGGATCAGGAATTTAAGACGATTAA
>JAAUUE010000367.1 GCA_012031635.1 Coleofasciculaceae cyanobacterium SM2_1_6
CACTTCTCGCTGCTCGTAGGCTCGAACCACATCCTCAAGATTGCTGAAATGGACTCCGGCTCCCTTGGTAGCATCCCGATTTTCGGCGGTGAGGTAGTAACAACCCAAAACCATATCTTGGCTGGGATGGACGATCGGCTTCCCGGTGGCAGGAGAAAGGACATTATGGGATGCCAACATTAACATCCGGGCTTCGGCCTGAGCCTCGATCGACAACGGCACATGCACTGCCATTTGGTCGCCATCAAAGTCAGCGTTAAAGGCTTGACACACAAGGGGGTGGAGTTGAATGGCTCGACCTTCGACCAGCAAGGGTTCAAAAGCCTGAATCCCCAATCTGTGCAGGGTGGGCGCTCGGTTGAGGAGGACTGGATGCCCGGTAATTACTTCTTCCAGGACTTCCACCACCTCTGGATGATTGCGTTGAATCATTTTCTTGGCAGCTTTGATGTTGTTGACCAAGCCCCGGCTAATTAAACGGTGAATCACAAAGGGTTGGAATAGCTCGATCGCCATTTCCCTAGGCAAGCCACACTGGTGAATTTTCAGGTCAGGTCCCACCACGATGACCGATCGACCAGAGTAATCTACCCGTTTCCCCAGCAAGTTCTGCCGGAATCTTCCCTGCTTCCCTTCGATAATATCCGACAGCGATTTCAGGGGACGATTATTTGCACCCACCACAGTTCTGCCCCGGCGACCATTATCAATCAGGGCATCTACTGCTTCTTGGAGCATCCGTTTTTCGTTACGGACAATAATTTCCGGAGCCATGATTTCTTGCAATCGGGCAAGGCGATTATTCCGGTTAATCACCCGACGGTACAGATCATTCAAATCAGAAGTAGCAAAGCGTCCCCCATCTAGTTGCACCATGGGGCGCAGGTCTGGGGGAATCACCGGGACTACCGATAAGATCATCCATTCTGGCTTAGAGCCTGTTGCCACAAAGTTATCAATCACCCGCAGGCGCTTAATTAATTTGGCTTTTTTCTGCCCCTTGGCCCCCAGAATTTCTTCCCGGAGTCTTTCAGCTTCTGCTTCTAGTTGCAGATCTTGTAATAGACGTTGGATGGCTTCGGCTCCAATTCCCACTTCTACCCCTTCCATTTGCGAGTCTTCACTATAGATCTGCTCCTCAGTTTCGAGCCACTGGTCTTCCGTCAGCAGTTGCTTATAGGTCAGGTTTTCGGCATTCCCCGGGTCTAAAACCACGTAGGAATTAAAGTAGACAATTTGTTCCACATCCCGCAGGGGCATATCTAACAAAATGCTCAGGTAGCTAGGAATCCCCTTGAGATACCACACATGGGCAACGGGAGCCGCTAATTTAATAAAGCCCATGCGGTGGCGGCGGACGCGAGACTCCGTAACTTCTACACCACAGCGCTCGCAGACAATCCCCCGGTGACGGACTCGCTTGTACTTGCCACAATGGCATTCCCAATCCTTGGCGGGACCAAAAATCCGCTCACAAAATAAGCCATCCATTTCTGGCTTCAGCGTCCGGTAATTAATAGTTTCAGGCTTAACAACTTCGCCTACTACTTGTCCGTTAGGCAAAGTCCGTTCGCCCCACTGCCGAATGCGTTCCGGGGAAGCGATACCAATTTTTACGTAGTCAAAGCGCTGTTCTAGCTGGTTTCTCATACTTGGGGTTGGGGGTAGGTGAATTTAGGAGGTAAGGGGAGGAATGAATGAGGAGGTACAGGGAGATAAGGGGAGGTACAGGGAGGAGGGAAGAAGGAGGTACAGGGAGATAAGGGGAGGTACAGGGAGGTAAAGAATAATACTTAGAAAGAAATAGGGCTTATTTGATTTTTGCTTAGTTACACAATCCAGAATCATATTTCTGAATTAACGACAGCCTGAACAACACCTAAATAATTCACCATCAACTAAACTTTCTAACTACTCCTTTACCTCCCCTTACCTCCTTTACCTTCTTTACCTCCTCTCCTCACACTTCCTCTTCTTCAAACTCCGATCGAGAAAGGGGTTCGTAGGTGGGACGGGAAGGCGCACGGCGGTATTCGCCATCAGCCATTAGATCTATTTCCACTTCTCTAGATTCGCCATCTTCGCTATTTTCGACTTTGTGGACGGCGATATCTAAACCGAGGGATTGGAGTTCCCGCATTAGTACCTTGAAGGATTCAGGAGTACCGGGGCGGGGGATGGGTTTACCCTTGACGATCGCATTTAGGGCTTCATTTCGTCCCTGCATATCATCGGATTTCACCGTGAGGAGTTCTTGGAGAATATAGGCAGCACCGTAGGCTTCCAAAGCCCATACTTCCATTTCCCCAAAGCGCTGACCACCCTGTTGAGCCTTCCCACCCAAGGGTTGCTGAGTAACAAGGGAGTAGGGCCCGGTGGAGCGGGCATGGATCTTGTCATCCACCAGGTGAACCAGTTTCAGCATATAAGCTACCCCTACGGTGACGGGGCGATCGAAGGCTTCTCCAGTCCGACCATCATAGACCTTGATTTTCCCCGGATGGGCTGGATCAAACATCCAATTTTTGTCTTCTTCCGCCGCCGCTTGGGCTAATTTGCCGTGGACGGTCAACCGGGAAGACTCTTCCCCATACATTTCATCGAAGGGGATCATCTTAAACCGTTTGTCTAGATGATGACCAGCCCAACCCAACAGGCATTCAAATACTTGACCCACATTCATCCGGCTGGGTACACCCAAGGGATTGAGGACAATATCGAGGGGGGTGCCATCGGGTAGGTAGGGCATGTCTTCCGCTGGTAGAATCCGGGAGATAATCCCCTTATTTCCATGACGACCCGCCATTTTGTCCCCGACTTGGATCTTCCGTTTCTGGGCTACATAGACCCGGACGACCATGTTGGCTCCCGGTGGCAGTTCATCGCCCTGTTCCCGGGTAAACAACCGGACATCGACGACTCGCCCCTTTTCCCCGTTGGGAACCCGCAGAGAATTATCCCGGACATCCCTAGCTTTTTCGCCAAAAATTGCCCGCAGGAGTTTTTCTTCCGGGGGCTGGTCAGATTCTCCCTTAGGAGTAACTTTGCCCACGAGGATATCGCCGGATTCTACCCAAGCGCCAATGCGGATAATGCCGTTTTCATCTAGCTGCCGCAGGGCATCTTCCCCAACGTTAGGAATTTCCCGGGTAATTTCTTCCGGTCCGAGCTTAGTTTGTCGGGCTTCAATTTCATATTTTTCAATGTGAATACTGGTATAGACATCATCAATTACCAGCCGTTCACTAATTAAGATGGCATCCTCGTAGTTGTAGCCTTCCCAAGGCATGTAAGCCACGACAATGTTTTGTCCGAGGGCAAGCTCTCCACCTTCAGTGGCAGAACCATCGGCAATTACCTGCCCCGCCACCACGGGATCACCGTCATAAACTAGGGGACGCTGATTCAAACAAGTATCTTGGTTCGATCGATGGTACTTTTGGACTTCATAATCAATTTCCTCTGGCTCGCCGGGGGCAGGATTATCGACCTTGACTCGAATCCGGGTAGCGTCTACATAGCAGACTTCGCCATTGGTTTTGGAAACTACCACCATCCCGGAGTCCCGTGCTGCCTGAGCTTCTAGCCCTGTACCGACTAAAGGACGTTCTGGGCGCAGCAGAGGTACAGCCTGCCGTTGCATGTTAGAACCCATCAAGGCTCGGTTGGCATCATCATGCTCCAAGAAAGGAATCAGGGAAGTGGCTACAGAAATAATTTGCACTGGAGACACAGCAACTCTGTCTACTTGGTCGGGCGTAGTAGTGGTGAAATCCTGACGGTAACGCACGGGAACCAAAGGTCCAATGATCATGCCTTCATCGTCCACAGGAATATCCCCCGGAGCCACCCGCAGATCGTCTTCTTCGTCCGCAGTCATGTAGGTGGGGGGACGATCTTTGAGGACTTTCCCTTTTTCCACGGGGTAGAAGGGAGTTTCAATAAAACCGTAGGAGTTGACCCGGGCGTGGGTAGCTAGGGAGCCGATCAGCCCAGCGTTGGGTCCTTCAGGAGTTTCGATCGGGCAGATCCGTCCGTAGTGGGAGGGATGAATATCTCGCACCGCAAAACCCGCCCGCTCTCTGGTCAGACCACCGGGACCAAGGGCAGAAATCCGGCGTTTGTGGGTCAATTCTGCGAGGGGATTGGTTTGATCCATGAACTGGGATAGCTGGGAGGAGCCGAAGAATTCCTTAATGGCAGCTACAAGGGGTTTGGGGTTAACCAAGGAGGCGGGGGTGAGGCTTTCTGCTTCACTGACGGTCATCCGCTCTCTGATAATCCGCTCTAGGCGATTCAGCCCGACTCGGACTTGGTTTGCAAAGTTCACCCACCGATCGCACCCGGCGATTGCCGAGGTGGTCAATATCATCGGTATTCCCCATGTCGTATTCCAGATTAATCAAATAATCTACGGCACTGAGAA
>JAAUUE010000368.1 GCA_012031635.1 Coleofasciculaceae cyanobacterium SM2_1_6
AGTACAGTAAATGATTTATCTAATTCGTCTGATAATGCAATTAACTCTTTAGCAGATAATTTGGCTAATCGAGATGCCAATGATGTAATTAATACCTTAAAAAATCAAGAATGGAAAGTAATTAGTTTTATTCCATCTGCTGTTTTTGATAATCGACTCCGCCCTTCTTTCTACCGATTTTTGACTCTTTATCTCAGTCTCCTCTTTGCTAGTGCTGTAGGTATTTACTTTTTTGCCTTGTCTCAAGTCAAACGCGATCGTGCAGAACGCAATCTCCGGCGATCGGAATCCCGCTACCAAAAATTAGCCGCCAATCTGCCGGGAATGATCTATCAATATATACTTCGTCCTGATGGTTTTATGGGTTTTACCTACGCCTCAGAAGGGTGTCGAGAAATCTATGGTCTAGAGCCTCATATTGTGACTAGTGAGCATGAAACGATCTCAAAATTTATTCATGCTGAAGATATGCCCAAGCTGCAACAATTACTTTTAAGTTCGGCAAAAAATCTCACCGACTTTATTTGGGATGGCAGATTAGTTAATGCTTCAGAAACGAAGTGGATCCGAATGATTTCTCGTCCAGAAAAACAGAATAATGGTAATGTAATTTGGGATGGTATTTTGATTGATATTACAGAAATGAAAACTGTAGAATTGGCATTGCGAGATTTGAAGGAACAACTAGAACAGAAAGTCACAGAAAGAACTAAAGAACTCAAGGAAAGTGAATTAGAACTTAGACAAAAAGCTGAAGATTTAGAAGTAGCTCTCCAACAAATTCAACAAGCCCAATCTCAATTAGTCCAAAATGAAAAAATGTCTAGTTTGGGACAGTTAGTAGCCGGGATTGCCCATGAGATTAACAATCCAGTTAATTTTATCTATGGAAATTTGGAACACGCCTCAAAATATAGTACGGAATTAATTCAGCTTTTGAGCTTATACCAAAGATTTTCCCCTGCGCCTACCGAGGAAATTAGGGAACTAGAGCATGATATAGAAATAGATTTTATTAAGGAAGATTTACTCAAGCTGATTAGTTCAATGAAAGTGGGAGCCGATCGCATTCAAAAGATTGTTATCTCTCTCCGCAATTTCTCTCGGATGGATGAATCAGATATGAAAGAAGTAAATATTCATGAGGGGATTGATAGTACCTTAATGATTCTCCAAAGTCGGTTGAAGGCAAAGAGCGATCGACCAGAAATTAAAATTATCAAAAATTACGATCGACTTCCGCCTATAGAATGTTATGCAGCTCAACTCAATCAAGTATTTATGAATATTATTGGGAATGCCATTGATGCCCTAGAAGCCAATTCTTCCCAACAAAATTTACATATTAAAATTAGTACAAAACGAGTTGATTATTATAAAGTTGAAATCCGTATTGCCGATAATGGCTGTGGGATTTCCGAATCTGTTAAGTTAAAACTTTTTGACCCATTTTTTACTACAAAAGATGTTGGCAAAGGTACTGGTTTAGGTTTAGCCATTAGCTATCAAATTATTGCTGACAAACATCAAGGTACTTTATCTTTTACTTCAGAGTTAGGCAAAGGGACAGAATTCATTATGATTATTCCTATGAAACAAAGTTTTGGCAGTGAGCAAATTTCCGCCTAAATACTTATAGTAGTCCTCTTATAGCTAAATAACTTCAACCGCCGTCGGCGGGTGAGATGATCTACCAAAAGCAATTTAATCTGGTAAATGATTTAGGATTGCTATAGTCTAAATGCTTATAATTAATTCCCTATGAATGACTCTCAACCAGATGTACCTCGATCGAACCCTAATTTTTTTAACTTCTTCCGTTTCCTAAACCTCAAAACCCTCTCTGGACGGATGACCATGGCGGGCTTGGTGTTGACCTTGGGGTTTATTTTTCTTGCCTTGGGTGCGCCCCTGATGCAGTCTTGGGGATGGCTCCAAGACCCAACAACTTCTTTGATCAATCCCACCCACGAACCCCCCGGTACTCAATACTGGTTTGGGACTAGCAAACAGGGCTATGATGTTTTTTCTCGGACGGTGTTTGGCTCCCAGGCCGCGCTCCAAGTAGTGGTGTTGGCAACTTTGATCAGTCTATTAATTGGTGTTCCCTTGGGACTAGTTAGTGGCTATCTAGGAGGAAGGCTCGATCGACTCCTACTATTCTTGATGGATACGATCTACACTTTACCGGGCTTGTTACTCTCGGTGACTCTGGCTTTTGTGGTGGGTAGGGGCGTGGTGAATGCAGCGATCGCCCTGAGTATTTCCTATATTCCCCAGTATTACCGAATTGTCCGCAACCAAACTGTGAGCGTGAAATCGGAGCTATTTGTGGAAGCTGCCCAAGCTCTGGGGGCAAATACCTGGACAATTTTGTCTCGCTATCTATTTCTCAATGTCATCCCCAGTGTGCCAGTGATTTTTACCCTCAATGCCGCCGATGCCATCCTTGTCTTGGGTGGTTTAGGGTTTCTGGGGTTGGGACTGCCTCCCGGAACGCCGGAATGGGGAAACGATCTGCGCCAAGCTCTCGGTGCTCTGCCGACGGGGATTTGGTGGACTGCCTTTTTCCCGGGGCTAGCGATGACTTTGATGGTGGTGGGTTTATCCTTGCTGGGGGAAGGTTTGAGCGAATTGATCAACCCCAAAAATCAGCAACAAATCTAGTCAATAAATCTGGATCAAGATTAGTTTGCTTCAACAAGAGTAGGTAAAGTTTAAATAAAATATCGATCGAACTCAGGCTCCTGCTCCCCAGCAGCTACTATAATCTTCATAGTTTCTTTATTATTTCACTATTACCATTTCACCAATTGAGGACTGATCCTATGACTAAAACCCCTACTTCCCCCAAAGGAAAATTTCCCTACACCTTCCGCTCTAGCTGGGCATTGCTACTTCTTGGAGTTAATTTTCTCGTAGCGGCTATTTACTTCGGTGTTGCCAAAATCTAATCAACTTCTGCGGAAATTGCCTAGAGTCGATTAAATGTCCGGCGTTGCTTAATTGAAGATATGAAAATTATTGGTGCAAAATCTTAAAAGTCTTGTAGTAATTGCTTCATGATAATCTGCCCCTTTGATAATTCATACTGCCAATCAGCAACGCCTATGTTCCTAGAAATCCTATGGATAATCAGCAGATCATCGCCCTCCAAAATATTTTTAGTTCTCGGCTTGATACCTTAGAGCATCTCTTAAAGGTAGCGGAGAACCATTTCACCGATGATATGGAATCTCTATGGCAGCGCCGCATCGCCTCTGATATGTTTCCTTTCGGCACACAAGTTGCCTTTACCTGTAATCAGCCCCGCAACTTTGCCCTGTGGTGTTTAGGAAAACCGATGGACAATTTGAACCCCAATGTAGCATCTTTGGCTGAGGCACATGGTTATATTTTGGAGACGAAGGAACTATTGGCAAGTATCAATATTACCGATGCTCAGCTTGCAAAGACTCAGCGCATCGAGCTAGGGCAAGGCGTGTATCTAGAACTATCTGGACGTTCCTATGTAGATGATTTTTTGATGCCCAACTTTTATTTCCATCTGACCACCACCTACAATATTCTGCGGATGGCGGGGGCGGCGATCGGCAAGCGGGATTTTATGATGCATTTGGTTCCTTTTATAAAACAAGGTGATACATGATTAAAAACTAGAACCCGGTTGCTGTAAAAACTCTACTTCGGCGGGGGTACTTTTTCTGCCAAGAATTGCATTCCGGTGGGGAAATCTACCAAATTTGGCAATAATATCTCGATGGCGGATTGCATAATTGTAGGTATCACTATTGTGGGGATTACTCTGGGGATCATCCTTGAGGGCAAGAAATAGTTGCACCGATCGCTCCTGATTTGCCAAGTTTTCATCGTGTTCGAGGGGCAGATAGATAAACCAGCGCTGGACTGGGAGGAGGGCTTGATCAAACTGTCGTTGGCGTAGCCTCTCTCTTGGAGAATCGAGGGCAAAATTAGCTGCGGCTAAGGCTAAAGGATCCGTGGCAAAGGCTTGGGGTGTATCTCGAAAAGCATTGCGAGGGAACTGATCTAGTAGAATAATCAAAGCCAAACAACTGGAGGGCTGGGCTTGCCAACTTGCTAATTCACCGGCGGCAGCAAGGTTGTAATGGGGCAGAAATAGCGATCGCATCTGGTCATCAAAATCTGGATTCTTGGTAAACCATTGACTCCTCTCCATGCCATACTCTGGATCAGTCTCCTTCCCAAACCAAAAATCTAAAATATCTTGATAATTCATTTTTCCCCTCAAGTATGCTCAAAAAATTACATCACGGCTTAATTGTCTCCTGCCAAGCGCCCGCCGACTCTCCTCTCCATAACCCTACCATCATTGCTGCCATGGCAAAAGCCGCCGTCAACCAAGGCGCTGTAGCGGTACGGATCGATAGCCCCAGCCATATCCAT
>JAAUUE010000369.1 GCA_012031635.1 Coleofasciculaceae cyanobacterium SM2_1_6
TGGTGCGATCCCTGCCCTAGTGGTAGAGCCGACCTTTGATGCTAATACCTACTTTAAGTTTCCCGTGGAGAATTTCAAGAATTGGGCGATTGCCGATACCTACGAACCGGGTTCGACTTTTAAGCCCCTGAATGTGGCGATCGCCCTAGATGCGGGCGCAATTAAACCCACGGATATTTTCAATGACCCCGGCAAGCTCTACTTTGGGGAAGATATGATCCAAAATGCCGATCGCTCCAGTCGGGGAGATCTGAATTTAACGCAAATTCTTGCCTACTCTAGCAACATTGGCATGGTGAAAATCATTCAAGCCATGCAGCCAGCAGTTTATTATCAATGGCTAGAAAAAATTGGCTTGGGCAAAAATACGGGAGTTGATCTCCCCTTTGAGGCTCCTAGTTCCCTGCGGAACCAAAAAGATTTTATTACGAAGTCGATCGAGCCTGCCACCGCTTCCTTTGGTCAGGGTTTTGCCCTCACACCCCTGCAACTCACCCAAATGCTGGGCAGTCTTGCCAACGGTGGAAAACTGGTGACTCCCCATGTGATCAAAGGTTTGAGCGATGATCAAGGGCAGATGGACTGGCAAGCAACCTATCCCGAACCCCAGCAGATTTTTACCCCCAATACGGCTAAGCTCGTTCTGGAAATGATGGAGCAAGTGGTCGAAAACGGCACAGGGAAGCCCGCCCAAATTCCCGGCTATCGAGTTGCTGGGAAGACTGGCACAGCCCAAAAAGCCCTGCCCGGCAGTGGTTATACGGCTGGGGCGATCGTGGCGAGTTTTGTAGGCATAATTCCTGCCAATGATCCCCGCTATGTGGTGTTAGGGGTGGTGGATGAACCACGGGGCGGGACGTTTGGGTCTACGGCAGCAGCGCCGATGGTCAAAGAAGTGATGGAAGCCTTAATTTCTGTCAAACAAATTCCCCCCAGTTAGACTATACTCCGTCTAAGTTAACGTGAGTTCGATGCTCAGAAATACCCCTCATCCCCTTCTCCCTCAAGGGGAGAAGGGGAGTAAGACTAATTTTCTTGTTCCCTCCCCCGTTCTGGGAGAGGGTGAGGGTGAGGGCTTCAGATTTTGTCGAACTCACGTTAAGTTATCCTCTAGGCTTTTTAAAGTCCCTTCATCATCAACAATAACGGGGTCGTCAGCACAAATTCCATATAGAGATGCTAGGGACTGTTTTTCTGTTTTGGGAATGGGTTGATAGACGATCGTAACTTCGACATCAGTGTCTCGAATTTCGGGCAAAGATAGAAATAAAATTCCATCGCTATCAACATGAGATTTGACTTGAATGCTGTGCATAAGATTCTCCTTTTTCAAATTAGGGGGCGGGAGGAAGTTTTAGCTCAATACCTACTTTGCTGCCCAAATCTACGACATTGTTGGCAAAATCTACCCCACTAGCGATCGCACCCCCGGCAAGTGTGGCAGCAGCTAACAAGGCAGCTAGGCATTTTTTAAGTCTGGGCAGGTTACGCTTATTTTCTGGCTTTTTAATTTCTTTTTCTACATCGTCAAGATCAATGATGATTCCTTCTTGGATGTCTGGAGGAAATTGGGCGGCGGTTTGACGGAGGTCATTAATAATTTGGATTAGTTCAGTATTGTTGATCTGAGTGCCGATTTTATCACCCATAACTTTATCGCCTGCGATGTTGTCACCAGAGCCGTATTGATGAATGTTTGTAGCCATAAGTGTATTTCCTAGGTTGGGGGATTTGGTTGTACTGGATCACTGATTGGAGGATGGCGATCGATGGCTATATCAGCAGAGCGAATACTAATTAGGCGATCTCGATTACAACCTAGAGCATTCACTGTTGCCCTTCCTATTGATGAAATACCTACTAATTGGAGTTTATCGTTTGACCAGACAAAATGATCTTGCCATCGATCGCACCGAGGATTAAAAAGAGCAGTTTCTATTCCTGTTTCTGGATCGAAGGCACTAGTCTTAGTATACTTCTGCCGATTGCAGTGGAAACAAGCAAGGGCAAGGTTATCAAGCTCATCTGTCCCACCTTGGGAGATTGGCAAAATATGATCGATCGTAAACTGAACAAACTGCCATTTTTCGATTGCATGACAATATTCACACAAACCATTTGCACGTTCTCGAACTTGGGACTTGATTATTTCGCTTAGGTTACGCACCATGTTCGATCGCAAGAGGAGTCTTTAGATTGGCTTCAAGAATGAAGTTATTGCGAATCATGCGGTTAACAAAGCTGAGATAATCATCGATTTCAGCATAACTATCTAGTTCTTGGGCTTCTATTTCTGTCAATAGAGTTTCTTGTTGTTTGTTGATGAGGTTTTCGATGCGTTGTTGGAGGTGATGGGAGGCCCGAAATATCATGATTCCGTCTTGGAGTTCGATCGAGATTGCGCCATCAAGGGGCAGGTTTTGGGTGAGGGCAGAAGGTGGGGTAATTATTGATGCTGACATAGTTATTGTGTGGTTATTGTAGCTTCATCCAATTTTATCTCCACTAACTCGATCGCCCCCAAAATTATCTCCTGCTCCGTGCTGGTGTGTAGTGTTTCTAGAGCGTTGGTCATTAATATTAACTGAAATATTGTAGGGACTATCTTCTGAAAATTCCTTATCTGGTTTGTCTTTGTAAAATTTTTGATCGAAGTTGGGATCGATCGAGTCATCAAGGAGGCGGCGGACGTTGACATCTTCCGAGCTTTCGTAGCATTGAATTGTGGGGCGGCGCTGATCAATAAATTGCCGGAGCCGATCGAGGGTGTAGGTGTAGGGTTTTGTCATGGTTTTGCAGGTGGCGCAGTTGCAGGGGATGAGGGTGTCGTAGTCTAGGCGCTCGTAGCTGCGGTGAATCTTGTAGAACTCGTAATTGAGGGTTGCCATAAAATCTCGCTGATGACTGCCACTGAGACGGAGACAAATTTCTCGATCGTGGGGGCGTTCAATGATTTCGGCACGGGTACGACCTTGGCTGAGGACAACTCCATATTTCCAAACTAGGGCTTTGTCTGGATCGGAGACATTTTCGATCAGTTCGTGCATTTCCACAATGAAGCGGGTGAGGATGCCCTTGGGCATAAAGCCTTTGTAACGGTAGCGGAGAATGAGATTGTGATTTTCCTCCCAGTCGTAGTCACGGGGTTCTGGGGTAAGGAGATGGGGAGCAATGTAGTTACCGGGGCGGCGGGGGATTTCGTAACAAACTTTGAACTCTTTCATCAGTTGTAGGAGTTGGTCGTGCATCTCGGCATATTGGCTGGCTTGCCAGATTTGAGTTAGGTCATCATAGTTAAATTGTCCGAGTTGTTGTTTGACTTTGGGGTTATCAAGGATTTTATAGACGGCGGTGGTTCCCCAGTTGGGTTTGAGGATCAGGCGGTGGCGGAGGATGGGGTCTTTTTGGAAGTGGAGACAAACCCCAAGGCTATGGAGAAAACGGCTGAGATCATACATTTCTTCCCGGCGGGTGATGCCCTGCGATCGACAGGTGGCTTCGTATTCGTGGCGCTCGATGTAGTTGCGTCCATCATTTTCGAGGGTATAGCGCACTTTTAGCCAAGAGTTGGGGAAGGCGATACCTTGGGGCAGCAGGTCTTCGAGGCTCCTTTGGATTGCTGTTTGGATTTTCGCTAGTCCCCGATTGTCGGCAAGGTTAATGGCTGGGGGTGTTTCTAGGTTGGTAAATTCTGCCCGGAGTTCCCGGAGGCTGAGGTTACAGGTACGATTTTGTTTTTCATTTTGAATTAATAGCACTGGGCTTTCATCACTCAGCAAGCGGATGATTTGGAGCCAGAAATAATGGTCGGTGTCTTCTTTGCGGCTGTCGGCGACCAGCAGGTAGAGGGAGCGATCGGTGAGGAAAAATTGGTGAGTTTGGTGATAGATTTCTTGTCCGCCAAAATCCCAAATGTTGACTTTGTAGGTTTGGTGATTGTGTCCGACAAATTCCCAGTGCAGAATATCAATGCCTTGGGTGGAGATATCCTCAGTCTCTGGTTTGAGTTGATAATCGGGATCGATGAGTTTCTTGGCAAGGCTAGTTTTCCCGGAGCCGCCTTCGCCAACGATCAAAATTTTCACTTCGTAGAGATGGGTAGTTTCCTTGGGGTCTTGGGTACGGAAGTAGTAATCGAGGATGGGACGAGCAGCAGGTCGGTCTTGACCTTTTTGAAGTGCAAGAATATCTGGAGGAATGCTAATAGGGTTGCCTCGTAGATCCAGTTTTTCTAACTTAAGTAATTTTTGAATTGTTGCTGGGATTTTGGTGATTCTATTATTCTCAAGGTCGAGGGTAGTCAGAGAAGTTAGATGCCCGATCGCTTCAGGTATCTCTGTGATTTGGTTGTTATAGAGGTTAAGCGTAGTCAGACTAGTTAAATTAGTCAGGGATTCAGGTATCTCTGT
>JAAUUE010000370.1 GCA_012031635.1 Coleofasciculaceae cyanobacterium SM2_1_6
CAGATAATGGGGTGATCCATGTGATCGATCGAGTCCTGCTCATGGCTAGAAGAAAGCAGGGTTTGCTGGGAACCGACTGGACATCCTGAACCCTGCACACTGGGCAATAACTACATAAAAATTGCAGCTATGTTTTCTGGACAAATTTTACAGAACTATGTTAACGGGCAATGGGAACGGGTCATAACTCAAGACTATCTGCCCGTGGTCAATCCCGCCACCACCGAAGTTTTAGCCCAGGTTCCCCTCTCTGGGGCAGCAGAATTGCATCAGGCGGCTACGGCAGCAGCCACAGCTTTTCCGGGCTGGCGGCGGGTTCCAGCCACAGAACGAGTCCAGTATTTATTTAAGCTGAAATTTTTATTAGAAGAAAATTTTGAGGATTTAGCCCAGACCATTACCCAAGAATGCGGCAAGACTTTGGTGGAGTCGAGGGGAGAACTGCAACGGGCGATCGAGAATGTGGAAATCGCCTGCGGGATTCCGATCCTCATGCAGGGTTACAACTCCGAAGATATCGCCAGAGGGATTGATGAGATCATGATCCGGCAGCCCGTGGGGGTGGCAGCGGTGATTGCGCCCTTTAATTTTCCGGGGATGATTCCCTTCTGGTTCCTGCCCTACGCGATCGCCTGCGGCAATACCTACATTATCAAACCCTCAGAAAAAGTCCCCCTAACCATGCACAAGGTGATGGGGTTAATCGCCGCCACAGGGCTGCCCCCCGGTGTTGTCAATCTCGTCCACGGAGCCAAGGCAGTAGTAGACGCAATTTTAGAGCATCCGGTGATTCGGGCAATTAGCTTTGTCGGCTCTACTCCGGTGGCGAAGTACGTTTATAGCCAAGCTGCTGCCCACGGGAAAAGAGCACAGTGCCAAGGGGGTGCGAAAAATCCAGTAATTATCCTCCCCGATGCAGATATGACCATGACCACGAGAATTGTGGCGGATAGCGCCTTTGGTTGTGCGGGACAGCGCTGTTTAGCGGCTTCGGTAGCCATGACCATCGGGGCAGCAAAAGAGGAGTTTCGGGAGGCGATCGCCCAAGCAGCCACGGAGCGAGTGGTGGGCTATGGGCTGGACCCCAAGGTGCAGATGGGTCCAGTAATTTCCCCGGAGAGTAAAAACCGGATTAATGATCTGATCCAGCAGGGATTAACGGAGGGAGCCAAGCCTTTAGTAGATGGCAGAAACACCCAGATTTCCGGTTATGAACAGGGTTATTTTCTCCGCCCGACGATCCTCGATGCAGTTAACCCCAAGGGAGAAATTGCCAAGACAGAAATTTTTGGTCCCGTGTTGAGCTTGATCCATCTAAACTCGATCGAGGAAGCCATTACCCTGATTAATAGCGGTCAGTACGGCAATATGGCGTGTCTGTTTACCAGTAGTGGAGCGGCGGCTCGGAAGTTTCGCTATGAGGCGGAGGCGGGCAATATTGGCATTAATATCGGCGTGGCGGCTCCCATGGCTTTCTTCCCCTTTAGTGGCTGGAAGGAAAGTTTCTTTGGCGATCTCCACGGGCAAGGACATCAGGCGATCGAGTTTTTCACCCAAACCAAGGTAGTCGTAGAGCGCTGGCCCCAAAATTGGTCAAGACAATTTTAATATCGGGATGACAGGATTTGAACCTGCGACATCCTGCTCCCAAAGCAGGCGCGCTACCAAGCTGCGCTACATCCCGTAGATTCATCGCTGAACCTTCATTTCTCTTAGTATAGACTACTTTGAGAAAAATTAATCTTCTCAGCTCTAGCAATTTAATGATTTTATTATTTTATTTTAGTTATTATGAGAGCGATGGAAAACTGAGTATCTAAACCTAGGAGATATTAACGAATGGAACCCATACTAGCAGCAGCTTTAGCAGTTTCTACTATTATTACTACCAAAGCACTAGAAAAAACTGGAGAAAAGTTGGGGGAAACAGTCGTTGATCGAACTGGTAAAGTTCTTGCTTTCCTACGGCATAAGTCACCGGAGACTGTTACTGTCATTGAAACCACTCCCGCAGCATTAGACTACATTCAAACTGTAGAAACTGTGAAAATCGAAGCTAATCGAGATCCTCAGTTTGCTCAACTACTGCAAGAGTTGGTTACAGCAGCCCAAAACGATCCCAATCAAAAGCTTTCTGGCTTTATCTCTCAGCAGCCGACAGTTTACAATGCTCAAAAGTTGGCAGAAAACATTAAAAACGTCTTCCAAGGCAATACGATTATTGGTGGCACATTTTGACTGGAGCCGCCCGCAGGAAATCGGGTAAAATCTCTTCCCCTTGAGCAATGGCAGGAAATCTGTCGCCAAAACCTTGCCCAACAAAAGCAACTTACTACCAATGCTTTTACTAATGCGGATGGGGTGAGTTTGCAACGGGAGGAGATTTATGTGCCTTTAGCGATCGTGGAGCGTAAACCACCCAAACCCCAGTCTGGGAATCCACTGGAAGAAAAGGAAGAGGAGAAACTGATCCCCATTGCGGAGGAGCGCTTTTTTGAGGAGGTGTTGCGATCGGGACAAAGCTCAAGTCAGGGGCGCAGGATAGCGGTGATTGGGGAGCCGGGATCGGGGAAAACTACTCGGTTACAGAAAATTACTGATTGGATTTTGGAGCAGGGCTTGGGGTTGCCGCTCTGGGTATCTTTGGCAGACCTAACTCAGCCGACTATTGCTCAATATATTGAGGAGTTTTGGCTGAAGCAAACGGGGCAAAGTCTAACTATTGAGGCGCTCACCCAACAGAAAGACCAAATTTGGCTCTTGTTAGACGGTGTGGATGAAATGACTGCGAGGGTGGAATCTCGCCATGTTTCGGCTTTGTTGGGGGGATGGTTGCAGGGGGTGCGGGTGGTGGTGAGTTGTCGGGTGAATGTGTGGGAAGCGGATAAGAATGCTTTTTCGGGGTTTGATGTGTTTCGGAATTTGGAGTTTAGCCCGGAGCAGGTGCGGGATTATATTCGCTGTTGGTTTGCTGGGGCTGGGGATGTGGCGACGGGGGAGGATTTAGATCGGGAGTTAAGCCAATCGGAAAATTATCGGCTGAAGGAGTTGATCCAGAATCCTTTGCGGCTGTGGATGTTGTGTCATATTTGGTATCGAAATCGTGGTGGTTTACCGGAGACTCAGGCGGAGTTGTATGGGCAGTTTGTCGATCGAGTGTATGACTGGAAGGCGGATGAGGAGATATTGGATCAACGGGAGGCGATCGATGCAGCTTTGGCAAAGTTAGCCTTAGCAGCGATGGAGCAGCAGGATGAGGTTTCTCGGTTGCGGTTGCGGGAAAGTTGGGTGGTGAAGGTTTTGGGGAGTCGGCAGATTTTTGAGGCGGTGAAGCGGTTGGGGTGGTTGAATCGAGTGGAGCGATCGCCGGAGGCAATTTGTGTGTTTTATCACGCTACGTTTCAGGAATATTTTGCAGCGCTGGGGGTAGAGGATTGGGATTATTTTTTACCGAGGGATCATGAAAGTTCTCCGGTGGAGGGGAAGAAGTATCGGATTTTTGAGACGCAGTGGAAGCAGGTGATTTTGTTGTGGTTGGGACAGGAGGATATTGTAGATGAGCAGAAGGAGGAGTTTATTAACAAGTTGGTGAATTTTAATACGGGATGTTATGGGAATTTCTATTACTACCGTGCATACTTTCTTGGGGCAGCCGGAATAGATGAATTTAAGAATTGTTCCTTTCCTATCGAGATTGTAAGATGGTTAGTAAAGTTGGGGTTTGGTTATTTAAATATTGAGAAACAAGAATGGCAAACTTATCTCGATCCAATTAAAGAAGGAGCAAGGCAAGTTATACCAGAAACGATTCGACAACTTGCTATTACAGAACTCACTTACATCCTTGAATATTGCCCATCTGAATATACCCTTATACAGGCAGCAGAGAGTTTAGGTACAATCGACCAAGGAAATCCTCAAGCGATCACAACTTTAATCAGGATGATGGAAATTAATAAGAATGAAAATACCTGTTTTCAAGCAGCAGAAAGTTTGGGCAAAATTGATCAAGGAAATCCTCAAGTGATCGCAATGTTAATCAGGATTTTGGAAACCCCCAATCTATTATATAATCACTCCCGGGCAGCAGAGAGTTTGGGTAAAATTGACAAAGAAAATTCCCATGAAATCGCAGAGTTAATCATGATACTGGAAACAGATGAGAATAGAAGTACCCGTGAGCTGGCAGCAAAAAGATTGGGTAAAGTTGGACAAGGAAATCCCCATGCGATCGCAGAGTTAATTAAGATACTGGAAACCACTGAGGATGAATATTCCCATTGGTGGGCGGTATATAGTTTGGGTAAAATTGGACAAGGAAATCTTCAGGCGATCGCAGCCTTAATTAGGATATTGGAAACTACTGAAAAAGAAGAATATCCGTTGGTGGGTCGCAGGAGAG
>JAAUUE010000025.1 GCA_012031635.1 Coleofasciculaceae cyanobacterium SM2_1_6
GATCGCCTGCCTGATAATTAAAAATCTCCCAATTATCACGATCGTTTTTGGAGTATAAATCGACGCTATTTTTTCCGCATCAACTAAAACATAATCTTGCAACTGAGGATTACGCCGATACAATCTAAACTTATCCCCTCGATCGTAACTAGCCGTACTTGGAGATAAAACCTCAACAATCAAACTAGGATATTGAATGGCTTCGATCGCTGTCCGATCGCCATCATCGCAAGTAACGCTCACATCAGGATAAACATAATCCTTAGTTTCAAAAATATTGACACGACAATCAGAATTCCCCACCTGACAACCACTACCCCGTAAAGCCCCCTTAAGGATGAAAATAATATTACTGGCAATTCGTCCATGATTTTGAGTCCCCCCACTCATGGCATAAATTTCACCATGAAGATACTCATGACGCAGTAGTTGTTGCTCTTCCCAAATGAAATATTCTGCGGGTGTTAACTTGGGAAACTTCTTGTTTATAGCAATCATCCCTCAGCCTCGATCAGTGTTAACAAACCAATTTTAAATCATTATTCTGGGACAGATAAGCCCTTAGTGACTAGCCATTCTAGGTTAAAGAAGCGGGATTGATGGAGCATTGGCTGATTGGCTTTTGATTAGATTTTCAGCTTGCTCCTTCTTTTTCTTTTTGAAACCACCCTACAATTCCACAACAGAGAAGGGTTGCAATACTTTTAATAGATATTAGTAGGCAAGATTAGTATGCAAGGGTTTCTAGGGTTTCCCGGAGGTACGATCGCACTTGTTGATCTAGTTTCTCTGGTTGTTCAGATTGCTCAAGATTAGTAGCTGTTGTCGGGTCTGGCAGGGCTGTTAATAGGGCTTTTTCGAGTTGCCAGCGTTGGAACCCAGAGCTAGAGGCGATCGTTTTCTTGAGGCTATCCCAAATGTCTCGATCGGCAGTATCATCAGCAAGAGAAGAAGTGGAGGAGTTTTTCATAATTTCTTAGAGATTGTTTCGTAATTTTTTAATAATTTTCAAGGATTTTTAGCGACTTGTTTTAAGAATTAACTAATAGTCTTTACTAAAATAGTCTTTACTAATAGTCAGCCTCATAGCCCCTAAATCAAAGTTAATCCCAAACAATTATTGCTATAGCGATCCTAAATCATTTTCTAAATTAGATTGCTTCTGGTAGGTTATTCCACCCGCCGCCGGCGGTTGAAACCATTTAGGACTGTTGTAGATTATCCTCTAAATCAAACCCCGAAAGTTGTGTGCAACTATACCCAGAGCTAAAAATATGGCAGCCCTAAATCATTTTCTAAATTAGATTGCTTCTGGTAAGTTGTTTTACCCGCCGCCGGCGGGTGAAATCATTTAGGATTGCCATATTTGCAGCTACGGTTCCATGATAATTATCCCTGATTCCAGAACATCAGACTAATCTTAGATTTCCAAAATCCTCGGCAAAATTTAGCAGCAAAATTTAGCAAGAATCGGAAATCCCTGTAAAGTGTTAGGATGATTTTCTTAAACCAGTAATCTCCTGTAACCTGATGACTAATTTAACAACGTGGGTGAATCAAAACACCCCTAACTTCATCTCCTCAACTCTGCTCGCAACAACTCCAGCCCCCACAGCAGAAACAGAGCCTGTCAGTAGTTCGCTAGTCTTAGCTGCCGTGCTGCTGACTCTAATTGTGATCTACTCTGCCAGTAAAATTGGGGCGGAAATTTGTACTCGGATTAATTTACCTACTGTTCTGGGCGAATTGGTAGGGGGCGTAGTAATTGGGGTTTCAGCCTTACACCTACTAGTGTTTCCCGAAGGGGGGATGATGGCATCAGATTCCCTGATCATGAAGTTTCTGGAACTCACCGCCAATCTCTCTCCTCAACAGGCAGAAGAAGTATTTCGATCGCAAAGTGAAGTAATTTCTGTCCTTGCTGAGTTGGGCGTTGTGATCCTGCTCTTTGAAGTGGGTCTGGAGTCAGACCTCAAGGAATTATTAAAAGTCGGTCCGCAGGCAGTAACTGTGGCGGTGGTCGGGGTAGCTGCGCCCTTTGCCGGGGGCACCCTTGGCTTATTTTATTTATTTGGAGTTCCCCTAATTCCCGCTATTTTTGCCGGAGCCGCCCTCACCGCTACTAGTATTGGTATCACCTCCAAAGTTCTCACGGAAATGGGTAAGCTCAACACCACGGAGGGGAATATTATCCTTGGAGCCGCCGTCCTCGATGACGTTTTGGGGATTATCGTTTTAGCTGTGGTCGCGGGACTTGCCAAGACTGGGGAAATCGAAATTGGCAATGTGATTTACCTGATCATCAGTGCGGCGGTGTTTCTCATCGGGGCAATTATTGTCGGTCGCTTGCTCAATCCCTACTTTGTGAAGTTGATTAATAAAATGCAGACCCGGGGGGAATTGTTGCTAACTTCCTTGGTGTTTGCCTTTGTGTTGTCCTACATTGGCGGGGTGATTCGCCTAGAGGCGATCCTTGGTTCCTTTGCGGCGGGGTTAGTCCTTGCCGAAACCGAAAAACAAGAGGACTTGCAAAAACAACTCTTCCCGATCGCTGATATGCTGGTGCCAATTTTCTTTGTTGCCGTAGGAGCCAGAACTAATCTGGGGGTGCTTAATCCTACTAATCCCACCAATCAAGAAGCTCTAGTTCTGGCGGGTTTCCTGATCCTCGTGGCGATCATCGGGAAACTAATCACTGGAGCTACGGTTTTTGGCAAACCCGGTATTAATCGGCTGGCGATCGGGATTGGCATGATTCCTAGAGGTGAAGTCGGCTTAGTCTTTGTCAGTGTCGGTGCTGCCAGTGGTACCCTCAGCAAAGCTACAGAAGCCGCCATCATCATGATGGTAATCGTGACTACTTTCCTTTCTCCGCCACTCCTCCGGTTAGTTTTTCAGTCTGGTACTGCCGAAGATTTATCAAAAAATTTATCAGGAGCTTTATCCCCAGAAACCCCAGAAACGGAAACAAAATAGTAAATCTTTCTTCAATGATTCCAGCAATTTACAGTAGCCCTAAATGAGTTCACCCGCCTTCGGTGGGTGGAACAACTTACCAGAGGCAATCTGCTTTATCAAGTAATTAAGAATCGCCATAGCAGTAACTTAATTAGATTGACGTAGTTATCGCCGTTAATTCTTGTTGATTCTATTTAAGCCTACTGCTAATGTTATTTTTTTTGTACTTTATAAGACAATTAAATTTAGCTAAATTCCTCTAGAGATTCCTTTCTCTCAAGAACTATGGCTATTTTTCATCCATCGAAATAAGTCTCTTAATTCGATTTTATCTAGATTCAATTTTATCTAGGTAATTTGATGAATGAATTGAAAGTATAGAAAACTTAAAATCTAAGTTGGGGTTGAATCCCTAATTAAACTACTCAAAGTTTTAGAGCTTTTCCTGAAAAGTGCCATAAAACTATTTTGGAACTATCTAAAAAACACCTGAAAAACATCAATATCTAAAGTAAGTTCTAATTGCTAAATCTTACTAAATATTGCTGAGTATCTAAAATTAATACCTTACATGTTGCAGTTCCTCCCACACTCTCTAACACGTTCCCTAACTGATTCCCTGACAAACTCCCAAAGGCACTCTCGAACACCCTCCTTAAGACATTCTTGGTTTTTATTCAATCTTTTGTTGATTTTGTTTTGGAGTTCTAGTGCTGAAGCTACAAGATTGCTATTTTGGCGATTTGAGCCGAATCAAAATCAACTCAGCTTCAGTACCAATGGCAGTGTCCAGCCTACAGCTTTGATGCTTAATAATCCCGCTCGCTTAGTCATTGACTTTGCCGGAAGTCGGGGAAGTGTTGTCCCCAATCAATTTGTGGGTGGCTTGATCCGAGAAGTCCGGGTGGGGCAGTATGATACTCAAACAACGAGAATTGTGGTGGAACTGGCGGCGGGTTATACGATCGATCCCCGCCAAGTCGTCTTTCAACCCAATGGCAGCAATCAATGGCTAGTCCGTCTCCCCCAACCCCTTGCTCAATCCCAGCCCTTGCCTACTACAAATATTCCTGTTCCCAATTTTGGCAATAGCCCCATCTTTAACCCCGTGGCTTCTTCAGGAATTCCTTTCCAAGTCACTCAATCCGGCTTCTTCTTAACTGGGGTGACGGGGAATGCCCAGATTAGAAATCGTCGTAGTGACGATCGCCGGACGATCGAGCTTGAGGTAGAAGGCGCTAGTTTTCCTCCCAGCTTACTGGGGCAGACCATCGCTGTAAATCGTTACGGAGTGGGGCAGGTACAGTTTACCCAAAATCGCAATTCGCCTTCGATCGTAAATATTGCCATGAGTGTGAATAATGATGCTCCCGATTGGCAAGGACTCTACAACCGCCAAGCCCAAGGACTACTCCTTGTCCCTGTGGGGGTCAGCACTTCTCAGCTAGAATCTGCTCCCGTTGCCAATCCTATTGCTAATGCTCCTACTTCTCGTCTGGCGGTGATCCGGGGTTTGGAACTGAGTGGCGATCGGACCCAACTCCTGATCCGATCAGACCAACCCCTTAGAGCTACGGGCAGCCTTGAGGCAAACCGCAATTTCCGGATCACCATCCCCAATGCTCAAGTGGGCAATCCCCTACCCCAACCCCGCCTAGATATCAATAGCCCAATTTCTCGGTTGCAGGTCATCCAGCAGGATCCACAAACCGTAGTCATTAATCTCCAGCCCTCCCTCGGAGCGACGCTAGGGCAAATTAGCCAAGTCAACTCCCAAATAACTGCTCTTAATATCTTCCCCCAAGCCCTTGCCAGCCCCCTACCACCCTTATCTTCCCTACCACCTCTCCCGCCCCAATCGCCAATCTCTCCTATTAGTCCCATTACTCCGATTAATCCTCCCAACCAGCCCAACCCGTCTATAGATTTACCCACAGTCCGGGGACGGCAACTAGTGGTGATTGATCCGGGGCATGGTGGTCGAGATCCGGGAGCCGTGGGCATTGGTGGTCTCCGGGAATCAGGGATTGTCATTGATATTTCCCAGCAGGTCGCAGATCTTTTGGAGCAGCAGGGAGTCCAAGTCCGCATGACTCGCACCACGGATGTGGAGGTTGATTTGGCACCCCGGGTGAATATGGCAAACCAAGCCAACGCTACGGTGTTTGTGAGTATCCATGCCAACGCTATTAGTATGAGTCGTCCAGAGGTGAATGGGGTGGAAACTTTTTACTTTTCTTCGGGGCGGAGCTTGGCAGATAGCATTCAACGCAGCATTTTGGAAGCAATTCCCGAAATGAACGATCGCCGCGTCCGGCAAGCAAATTTCTATGTGCTTCGGAATACTCGAATGCCCGCCGCTTTGGTGGAGGTTGGTTTTGTCACCGGGGCAGAGGATGCGCCCAGATTACGAGATCCCGCCTTTCGGAGTCGGATGGCAGCAGCGATCGCCAGAGGGATTCTCCGCTATATCCAATAGGCTCCCGTTTAGTCTGGGCAGCAATTAAGGCTTTATAAGTGACAAGGGCGATCGTTATTCCCTGTGGATTTAATTCCGTTCGTTAAACCACTGATCAGCGATCGTACTAAGGAGATTTCCACTCTTCTTCTGGGATCATTGCTGTAATCATAATGTTACGTAATGTTCCGGTGGGCAAGTCTCTCCCCCGATGATAAGGCACAATCACTTGAGCGTCTTAAGCTTTACTACGCCATTTTCTATGGCTACCTTTCTGAGATATCAGTTCAAAGCCATGCTTACGTAGTATGAGTTCAACATCATCAGCCTTCATTCGCCTGAGTCGAGTCATCCAAGCATAACCTCACGGATTACTGCTCCGGGGAGAAGTTGAATAGGATCGGGCTGTAAGTAAAGCTCGATCGCTTCCCGTATATTATTCAGGGCTTCCTCTTGGGTAACACCAGCCGAGGTACATCCGGGAAGTTCTGGACACCAAATAGCCCATTCGCTTGTCTCTGGATCAGGTTCAAGTATGACTCGCCACTTCATAGTTACTATATATTTTTAGAATTAACCTAACTCATAACAAATGGTTCTTCTTAGTATCGTAGCACTACAAGATCGGCGACCTTAGCATCAAAAAGGAAAAATACTGCTCTGATCCTTGTACAACCGGATTGCTAGATTGGTGTCAACTTCCACTTGGAGTTATGACAACATGCACACTAATTCTGTCGTGTAAACCGCTAAGATCATCTTCTAATTCTGCTGGATTACCAATTAGCCCCTCTGGATCATATACAAAGCAAATAAGTGTATTGTACCCTGGATGAACTTTGTATCTCCCAATATCGATAAGTAGTTGGTACCCAATCTCTTTTGCTGTCAAAGATGCCCTTGTCTTTTTAATCTCAATTATAATATTTTCCCGTTTTAGTAAAAAGTCTACTCTTGCTGATTTTCCTGCATAACTTGGTGTCCACTCTTCTTTACGAATATCGTCAAAATCAAGACGAAGAAGACTACCAAATAAATCTTGAACATCGTATTCGTCTTGTACCATCAAAGTTGGTCTACTTGAGTATCGAGATTGTAGCTGTTTTGTAACAAGGTGAAAACGCCTACACAACTGTAAGACTCTTTTTAATGCTTTAAGCTTTTGCTGTTCTGTAATTTCTTCAGGCTCTTCTACACTTTTAAGAAGATGATCTAAGTAATCATGGCTTTCTAAAACGCCAATAGCACTATCAATCATGTCTTCAACAGCAGGAATTTTAGATCTACCATAATAATTTTCTAATACATTATTAAATGGATCCAGGTTGTGAATTATTAGCCCACCGATAGCAGGTGGTGGTGCAATAGTTATTAATTTAAGGCAACCAGTTTCTAAAATCACTTTACGAACCTGCTGCACTGATCTATTTATTTGAGAGCGGATTTCACTTTTAGATTCATTGTCATATTCACCATGAAACCATCGACGAATATTTGTTTTAAATGAAGATAATAGCTGAATTTTTTCTGTAATGAGTTTTTGTAGAGTAGGAGCGTCCATATTAAGACAAATTTAATTAATACGAAGAAAAAAATTCAACCTTCAATCAGCCACTGCCACACGGACAATTCAAATGATCTAACTAGTAGTTATACTGCAACTGCAATTTAATTATCATATTAAGAATAAGCTACCGCAGATTACTATCTTAAGTCAACGCTAATCGCTCCAACGATATCTCCTAAAAAACTTCCTAGAGATGATATAAATACAACCTTATAAATTTTTCTGCCTCCACCACGCCATTCTGCCTATGAATAATCGCTTGGTTTGTAACTACTGTTGCATTGGGGGATTTTAGGAAGTCAGCCGATATCGCTCAATTTCTTCGATGATTTCCACAGCCTTGGCAACCCCATCTTCCGCCCGAATTTTTGCCCCCAAATTAGCTGCCCGTTGGTTCATGGTTCGATCGCTCACTGCCTTATGAATTGCTTGAGCAAGGTTTTCTACCGTGAGTTTTTGCCGGGGAATTGGTTCTGTCCCCACGCCGAGGGCTGCTACCCGTTGCCCCCAAAAGCCCTGATCTCCAAAAAACGGAATAGTAATTGTCGGCACTCCCGCCCGTAGCCCCGCCGCCGTTGTTCCTGCCCCGCCATGATGTACCACCGCTGCCACTCTGGGAAATAGCCAGCCGTGGGGAACCGCATCCACCAGATAAACACTATCGGGCAAACTTGCTTGCCGCAGCCCATTCCAGCCAGAGAGCAGGATCCCCCGTTGCTTAGTTTTTGCAAGAGCTTGTAAAACCAGATCAGCAGTAGCTTTAGGATCACGGCTACCCATGCTGCCAAACCCAATATAGACAGGGGGTTCCCCTTCTAGAAACTTCATCAAGGCTGGGGGAGGAGTCCAATCAGGGGCAGCATCCAAAAACCAGTAGCCTGTTACTTGGGTATTTTGCCAATCTGGGGGTTGCGGAATCACCGAGGGACTGAAGCCATAGAGAGTCGGATAGCGATGTTGCGGGATAGCTGCTCCCCAAAAGGAGGCGGCAGGTAAATTCAATACTTGTTGGCGGGCTAAGGTATCTCCAGTCCGGGAGCCTTGCCACATTATTTGTCTGAGCACCTGATGGGATAACCAATTTACCGTTCCACCAAACCTGCTGATAGATTCAGGGAAAAGTATCCCCGGAAAGGTTTTCGTTGGCGTAAAGGGGAAAACATAGGCTGGAAGTAAGGGAATGCCCAATTTCTCAGCGAGGGAAATCCCTAGGTAGAGTCCTCCCACTCCAGCGATTAATAAATCTATTCCTTGACAAGCGACTAATCCTGTCTTTGCCCAGTCGATCGCTGCCTGTTGGGTTGCCTTGGCATTGTGGGACATAATCGCTAGAAAATTTCCGCTCTCCAGAAGTTTTCGCATTTCTGGGGTTTCTATGATCTCTTGGACATTCCCCAGCATCGGCACAAACTCCAAACTGTGGGAATTCACCAGTCCGGCAAAGTTTTCATGGGCTAATAGACGGACAGTGTGCCCTGCTGCTTTTAAGCCCTTGCCCAGAGCAATATAAGGCTGCACATCTCCCTGACTACCCAAAGCAATGATCGCAATCCGCATAACTGCCGCTCCTAAATTTTGGGTGATTGATTTTTAATGGACTGTTTAATGACGTAAATGTCATTTTGATGATAGTGTCATTTTGATGATAGTGTCAACCCTGAGTTATGATGATTGCAGGATTATTTTTTTGCCAATGTCCCTAGAGAGGACTACACCAACTATGCCGCCATCCCGCCGCACATCGATCGGTCTAGCCAAACGAGAACGTACCAGAACAAGCCTGATTGAGGCTGCCTACCGAGTTTTTGCCCGTAAGGAATTTGAGGCGGTAACGATCGACGAAATTATTGCCGAAGCAGGAGTCGCTAGAGGTACTTTCTATAACTATTTTCAAACCCGTGAAGAGATTCTCAAAGCCGTTGCTGCCTTTCTCCGAGAGGAAATGAAACAGAAATTAGTGGTATTGGCGATCGATGACCCAGCAGAACGAATAGCTCTGGCGATCCGGCTATTTCTTCATCAAGCAATCCGGGATCAAACTTGGGGCGGGTTTGTGGTTCGCCTGGGGCTGATGGCTATACCTCTGAGTGAGACGATCGAGGAGGGGATAGTCACAGATTTGGAGGCGGGGATACACTCAAAACGCTTTCCGGTAGAGAGTCAACAGGCAGCGATGGCTCTAATTTTGGGGACAGGACTGATGGCAGCCCGGACTATTTTAGCGAAGGATTTGACCGGAGATTTAGAGCCAGATTATCCAGAACAAATTACGCAGCTAATTCTCATAGCCCTAGGGATACCAGAGATTGAAGCGCACTCGATCGCCTTTAAGCCTCTAGATGTAGTGCATCCCAGCTAATTATGGAGACTATATACTTTTTGGAAAAATTGACTTAATTTTGCTTGGTCTAGTTTGCCATCGGTGCGGACGCTGCTACAGATATCTAAACCAAAGGGCTGGACGGTAGTAATCGCCTGTTGAACATTCTCGGAGTTTAAGCCCCCCGCAAGGAAAAGCGGAATAGAAATTGCCTCCCGGATTTGGCGACTGATGCTCCAGTCATGGACTCGCCCCGTTCCCCCCAATTCTTTGGTCGGCAGGGTTTGGTTGCCAGAATCTAACAAAATTGCATCTACTTGAGAACTCACCGCCACGGCTTCAGCGATCGACTCTTCCCCGGTCACATGGATCACCTGCACCAGCTTGATTCCCGGTAGAGCTTCCTGTAATTCTTGGTAAGTCCCCGTGAGCAGACGATCGCAGATTTGAATCGTATTCGTGCGGCAATAGTGATGTTGCTCAATAATTTCTCGGACATCTTGCCTACTCGTCAACAAAAAAGTTGCCACACCGGGGGGAACGATCGCAGCAATTTCCCGAATTAAGGCTTCCCCAATCACTCCGGGTCCCGAAGGCATCGCCGCCACCAATCCCAGAGCCGCCGCCCCGTAATCGATCGCTAATTCCGCCTCTTCCCGGCTACTAATACAACAAATTTTTATCCTCGGCATTCCCTGAAATTTCATCACCACAACTCCCTAAAAACTACTCCTAAAAACTATCTTTGATATCCAAACAAAGCACTATTGAGCAAACCTCCCAAGATTGTGATCGGTAAAAGAATATAAACATACGATCGAACATTGACCCAAAAAACTGTCAGACAAAGTTTAGCAGGAGATTTATCCTTATCCTTCCATAATCCTGTTAATCGATAGCTTTCGATAATCCAAGTCAAAAGAAAGTTTATGCTCATTAATCCTAAAAAGGCGGTGATATAAATATGCAGAGGGAAGGTTGGTTGAGTCCGAGATATTATCTGCTCTATTGTTCTCATCTGCTCTATTTTTCTAACCCCAATTCCAGAATTTAGCCAACCCGCACTGATGAAAATAATTGAACTTCCAACTGCGCTAATTAAGTAGGCAGAAAATTGCATGGCTAGTGATGGAGAACTTCCCCTACGTCCAACCAGCAGGCGAATTAGCAATTTACCGGAGAACCAGCTAAGTAAAATTACATTGAGGATAAAAAAAATTAACAATCCACTGGCTGCATACATAAACGTAAACACAACTCCGATCAATGTAGAGACAACATTAATATCAAAGGATGTGGAAAGAGCTTGTCGCCAAGATACGGATTCTCGTTGATGGAGTCCCCATGCTTCTAGGAGAACGATCGCCACCCCCGCCAACCCAAAGGTTGCGATCCAAACTCTTAAAGGAAGTCCCAACATAGAAATGGTGAAAGGTAGCCCCGAATTAGCCAGAAGCGGTGTAAATATCATAATCGGAGAGTATAGCTACAATAATTTAGTAATTAAATTCTATTGCATTCGATCGATCGTCCGGTATTGGACTCCCTCGGCAACGTGGGCAGCTTGGAGGTGTTCTTCTCCGGCAAGGTCGGCGATCGTCCGGGCAACTTTGAGGACTCGATCGCTGGCTCTGGCAGATAATCCCAGTTTCCGAATCGCTCCCTCTAATAACATCCGGCTGCCTTCGTCTAGCTTGCACCATTGATGGAGATGGCGGCTTTGCATCTGGGCATTGCAGCTAATGGATTTTTCGGCTTGAAAGCGGTGTTGCGATCGTTCTCTGGCTAGTTGGACTCGTTCCCGCACCATGGCGGAGGTTTCCCCCGTGGGTTGACTGGTGATTTCCTCTGGCTTGAGGCGATTTACGGCTACTTGGAGATCAATGCGATCCATCAAAGGTCCTGAGAGTTTTGCCCAATAACTTTCCCGTTGCCGGGGTGAACAGGTACAGGGCTGGAGGGTGTCACCATAGTAGCCACAGGGGCAGGGGTTGGTACTGGCGACGAGGGTAAATTGGGCGGGAAAGGTGACAGAAAGGCGAGTCCGGGAAATGGTGACGTAGCCGTCTTCGAGGGGTTGCCGCAGAAAATCCAAGACATCCCGCTTAAATTCTGTCAGTTCATCCAGAAACAAAATGCCGTGATGAGAAAGAGAAATTTCTCCCGGTCGAGGAAAGCTGCCACCGCCCACCAGGGAAGGACCAGAGGCGGAATGGTGGGGACTGCGAAAGGGGCGATCGCACACCAAGGTTCCCCGTTCTTTGAGAAGTCCAGCTACCGAATGAATTTGAGTGACTTCCAGAGCCTCGGCAAATTCTAGGGGTGGTAAAATCCCCGGCAATCTCCTTGCCAGCATGGTTTTCCCGCTCCCCGGTGGCCCCACAAAAATTAAGTTATGTCCCCCCGCCGCCGCAATTTCTAAGGCTCTTCTGGCAAAGCTCTGCCCCTTGACATCGTGGAGATCCTGCCCGGTAAATTGACTACGCTGGAGGAGTTGCTTCGTATTGACTTCCACGGGGGAGAATTTTTCTGGTTGATTGAGAAATTCCGCAACTTGAGACAGGTTAGCAAAGCCAAAAACTGCCAATCCCTCCACTACGGCGGCTTCTTGGGCATTATCTTGGGGGACAACTAAACCGATAATTCCCATTTTCTGAGCGGCGGCAGCGATCGGTAATACTCCGGCTACAGGGCGCAGGGAGCCATCGAGGGACACTTCTCCTAAAAATAAATAGTCCCCCAACAGTTGCCCACTTACCTGCTCGGAGGCTGCCATAATCCCCACACTGATGGGCAGATCAAAGCTGGGTCCTTCTTTGCGTAGATCCGCTGGGGTGAGATTAATCACAATCTTGCGCATGGGGAAGGCATAGCCGGAGTTTTTGAGAGTTGCCTTCACCCGTTCCTTCGATTCCTGCACTGCCGTATCGGGCAGCCCCACCACCACAATTCCCGGCATCCCCCCAGAGAGATCCACCTCTACCCCCACCGCACTGCTTCAATCCCTACTACCGCCGCACTCCACACCCTTGCCAACATAAGCCCATCACCCTAGTTATATCTGGAGGTATTCTATCGCAATCTCTATCCTAAGACAATTATTTATAGAAATAAGGTTTGAATTAAAGCAAGATGGAAATTAACTGTAAACGATCGCCACGGGAGATTCTAAAATTACATCAGTAGTTCGATCAATCCCCCTATCAAGCTCAACAAATTTGGCGATAACTTATTTCTTGGAGGTGAAATTAGAATTCAATCAAGCTCCCCTACTTTTACTCCATTGCGGGGGAGTGGCAATTCTTATCAGTCGCTTGTTCCATGCCCGGGGTTTATTGGCTAAAAAATTAAGTTATCGAGTTCTCGGAATGCAAGTTACTCTTTTTACGTTAATTGGTCTAGCATTTTTTAATCTTGCTTACCTTATTTATGGCAATTTAGGGACTATCGCAAACCTAACCAAGTAAATAAGTCTTGACTAGTAAATAATTCTAATAATAATAAAATCACAAACCCTAGCATGGCAAACCGTCCATTAATTTGTTCGGCGTAGGCAGTGAAACCAAAGGCGGGTTCTGGTTGATTAGGGAGAGGTTGAGCAGGTTGACTAGATGGGTTGGAATTGGTAGAAGGAGTAGAATTTTCTGAAGGCATATTTTTTGAGGATATTATATTTGAAAAAGTAGTCTAAATCAGCACTGGTGAAATTTGAGAAATTATTTAGATGAAAATCATTATAGTATAAACCCTATGCCTCTACAGAACTACTTCCCAGAAACTCGATCGCCCAACCCAAATCAAACAAGTAATTTTCCCTTACCCCAAGCTGCCTATATTCATATTCCCTTCTGTCGGCGGCGTTGCTATTATTGTGATTTTGCCATCTCAGTAGTCGGGGAAAAATTGCGGGGAGAAAGTTCGCAAACGATCGCTGAATATCTTCAGTTTCTCTGTCAAGAAATCCAACAAAGCTCCGATTTAGGAAAACCCTTAGAGACAATTTTTTTTGGTGGTGGCACGCCGTCTTTGTTAGATGGTTCTCAACTAGAATTTATTCTCAAAACCCTAGAGCAAAAATTTGGGATTAATCCCAGTGCCGAAATTTCTATAGAAGTTGATCCGGCGACTTTTGATTTAGCTCAACTCCGGGATTACCAACTCGCAGGAGTGAATCGTTTTAGTCTAGGAGTGCAAACATTCCAAGATAATTTATTAACTCTAGCTGGTCGATCGCATCGCCGGGAAGATATTGTTGATGCTATTAATTTAATTCACCAAGCTAACATTAATAATTGGAGTTTAGATTTAATTTCGGGATTACCTCAGCAAACTTTAGCAGATTGGGAAAGTTCCCTAGAAACAGCTATAAAGTTATCTCCTCACCATATTTCTAGCTACGATTTGATTGTGGAAGATGGCACACCTTTTGCCAAGCAATACCAACCGGGAGATCGACCCCTGCCAGACGATCGCACCACGGCGGATATGTATGTTTTAGCGCAGGAAATGCTTACGAAAGCAGGGTATACCCATTACGAAATTTCTAACTACAGCCAGCCGGGCAAACAGTGTCGCCATAATCGAGTTTATTGGCAAGGAGAAAGTTATTATGGCTTCGGTATGGGAGCCGCTAGTTATCTCAATGGGCAAAGATTTACCCGCCCCCGGACTCGATCGAGTTATTATCAATGGCTTGAGAATGGTTGTGTGATTGATACGCCAGTTTTGACCAAGGATGAATTATTTCTAGAAACTTTAATGCTGGGTTTAAGATTAAAAGAAGGCTTAAATATCCAACAATTATCAGCTAAGTTTGGCACTGAGTTAGCTATGTGGACTATAGAAAATTTACACCCCTATCAACAACGAGGCTGGGTAGGATTAACAGATCAACAAATTAGCTTAAAGGATCCCCAAGGTTTCTTATTCTCTAATGAAATTCTCTCCACCTTATTCAGCCTCAAAATGTAAAAAATTTCATTTATAAGTCACTCCATAGGAAAGGTTTTTGAAATATGTTTAGGTAATTGAATGTGTCGTTTCCATCAAGAACTTTTAGTGCTTCGTCTTGATAATAAGATAGTTGCATTAACAATTCACCTCCTATATTCTCTTTTACTGAGTTAATTCCCTCTGCTATATTATTAATAGTGTAATGATCTATAAGTCTTTTACAGTTAAGACTATTTCCTAGATCGCTTAGAACCTCAATAGCTTTTTGAAATTTGTATTCTACTTCTGATCGTAAATCATTTTCTTCTGACTCATATAGTTGTTTAATTTTATCATGAGCTTCGTCAATATCTCTGACTGTTCTGCCCAAAGCAATACACTTTACTCCTTTAGCTCCTAACTCTAGTAGCTTTGATTTGTAGAGTCTCATAGTTTCACCACTAGTAACTACATCATCAAGTAGTATTATTTTTCTATCAGTAATTGAGTGATTATTGTTTGAATATATTTCCCTCCTGCCACGTTCTCTTTTTTCAGGTCTACCAAGATAGTTAGTCAAATATTTAATTTCTTTATTGTTTGTCTCAAATCTTCGAGCCAGCATTTCGATCCCTACTGAATTAGTTGGAGGTGTAATTATTGCTATATCTTTTACTTTTAAAAAAATATCAGATAGTTCTTTATAAAAACAATCAATGGCATAATTATTATTATCTTTTAATGCTAAAATCATCTCACTATAGCCATTAAAATTGGGATTCTGTGGATATTTATCGTCATCAAAGTCAGCAGGATAATAAAAGCCAAGTATAAATTTATCAGGTAAATCATCAAACAAAGGACTAGAGCTACTCATAAATAATTCCTTAAAATACTTGAGATTTAGATTCTTAAAGTCTAGCTAAAAACCTTGCAAGAGACTTAAAAAACATTAGGATAGAATTAAGACTTGGTTTTATCAAACTTATACTTAAACATTATAGCGATCACAGTTCTTTTTTTGTCCTGTACTTAGAGCAGTCCGAAATGACTTTACCCGCCGAAGGCGGGTGAAATAACCTACCAGCAGCAATCTAATTTCACAAATGATTTCGGATCGCTATATTTCAGAGTATTTGTAGTGATAACCTCAGTCAGTTTGATTTAATTCTTAGCTTCAAAATTCAATATCTACATACAAATCAGCTAAACTAATTTCAATCCCTAAAGATGGGAGTAAGAAATTATCTTCTAAGCGATCGTACTCTATCATTAACCACTGATTCGCTCCCTGTTTAATGTATTGCTCTACATGGGGCTTGTATTGATCAATTAATAAGTATTCCTGAAAACTAGGAATTGTTCGATAATCTATAAACTTTTCACTGCGGTCATAATTTTTTGTAGAATTAGATAATACTTCAGCAATCAAAATGGGGTTAGTCACCGTATCTTTGCGTCCGGTTTGTAATTCCACTGGCTTCGGAATCACCATGACATCAGGATAGTTATAAGTCTGTTGTTCTGGCATCCAGAGGCGCAGGTCAGTACCAAATACCTTGTAGGATTTACCCTTAAGTTTCGCCATTAACAAGGCAATAAAAAGTAGCGTCAGGTTATTGTGATTTGGTGTACCTCCGGGCATAGGTATAATTTCTCCATTGCAGTATCGATGTCTGAGTTGGGTAGATTCTTCTAGGGCAAAATACTCGATCGGGGTGTAGGTTTTGGTAGCTGTTTGATCAATTGCTTGATCTACTGTTTGATCTACTGTTTGATTAACCGTGGAAGTAGTCATGATTTTTGTTTTCTTCAGCAAGTTTAACCTTATATAAACCTTAAGGGCGGACTAGATAGGGAGAATCAATTCTGGGCGCTTTATTGGTGGTGACGAGAGCATTGTAGACCAAGACTGCTACTTCCGCACGGGTGATCGATCGCATGGGTTCTAGTTGATCTGGTTGGGGATAATTAATAATCATAAGATTACTGGTAGCCGTAGCGATCGCTTGGGTTGCATAGCTGGGAATCTCGGCTCGATCGCTGTATTTTAAGATTAAATCTGCCTCACCACCAACTAAACTTAAACCATTAACAATGGACACGATCGCTTGCACCTTAGTTAAGGGTTGATCGCCCCGAAAAGTTCCATCGGGAAACCCGGCAATAAATCCCATCGCCGCCGCCTTATTAATTGCTCCTGCCGCCCAAAAATTACTTGGCACATCCCGAAATAAAATCTCTGTTCGCCGAGTTGGTAAGCTAAAAGTTTTGGCAATTAAAGCTGCATACTGCGCTCGATTCATCTGCATTTCTGGCTGAAAAGTTCCATCAGGAAATCCACTAATAAACTGCCGACTAACCAGAGCTAAAATAAAAGGAATCGCCCAATGCCCCTCAATATCGGTGAAGGATAAAACCCCTACAGTTCCAGCAATTTCTGTCGCCACAAAATTAATTCTGCCCTGAACTCTTGTCGGGTTAATTTGATTTCCTGCTGCCGTAATTACTGCCGTACTATTATTCTGGATATCGAATTGATTATTATCTCGAATCACATTTCCCGCCGGGTCTTGGGCATTACCTAAATGAGGTTGAGCCGCTTCATTAATCAATAAACCAATTCCTGTATTTTTACTAATTATATTGCGCCGGAGAACGGGTTTTGCTTGACGAGAAAGAAAGATACCGCCGTGATTAGCCGTGAAAGTATTATCAATAATTAAAGGGGCAGTTGTATCACTCAAGGCAATCCCATAGCCAGTTTTTGTAAAGGTATTCCGGCGAATTTCTCCCTTGCCACTACGCCCGTAGGAAATACCACTGGCTCCATTAATCGTAAATAAATTATCCATAATTAAAGGCTTCCCCATCCCACTAACAAAAATCCCTTCTCTGCCACAATTTGTAAAGGTATTACTCACAATTACTGGATTAGTAGATTCTACCCAAATGCCCGTGCCTCTAGTCTGAGGATTTGTCACCGTTACTCCCCGGAGTTGGGATTGATTTTCCATGCGTAAAGTAACACTTTGATTGCCAAAAGTAGGTGTGGCGTAATTACCACTGCCAGTAATAATAATATTCCGACCTTTTGTATTAATATTGCCAATAACCATGACCCTACTAGGGATAATAATTGGAAATATTTCCCCATTACTATAATTTCCCGGAGCAAGGATGACTATGCCCCCATTTATCACTCTTTGTATGGCAAATGTTAAAGTCTTGTAAGGAGATTGTTCAGTGCCTAAACCTTGATTATTGCCAGTGCTGGGGTTGACATAAACCGTAGGATTACTAGCTGTATTACTAGGAGAATTACTGTTAGCGATCGGGGCTAAAGATGGCTGTTTCGTAATATCAACTGGGTCATTAGTCGTGGGGTTAATTAGGGGGCTGGTCATGGGCTTTTAATACTGGGTTTAGCACGGAATTTAGCAAGGTAGTTTAGCAAGACGTTTAGAGGAGATTTCTTGCTTTGAGTTGGAGATATCGATCGATTAATTGCTCACTAATTTGAGACACTGGAGCATCCAACACTAACACTCCCTGTTGTTTGAGCCGAGCAAAGGCAACATTTCTTTGAACCATTAGGTCTAGAGCCACCGCCCGGATGTAGGCTGATCGCAGGTCTGGGGTAAGGGCTTGGGCTTGTCGATCGACCTCTGGATCCCGGAGGGTGACACAAAAAGGTAAATAACGGGGGGTAAGCCGGGTCAGCGCCGCCAACAGTTCTCCAGAGGCAGTGCTATCAATAATATCTGTTATCACGACAATTAAGGCTCTCCGGCTTTGGTGTTGGACTAAATGGGTGACAGCACCCATATAATCTGGCTCCAATAGCTCCGGTTGGATGGGGGTCAGGGATTCCACCAGACGAGATATTTGGTTTTGTCCCCGCTCTGGCGGCAGCCAGGTGTGCATTTTCCGATCGAATACGCCAATCCCTACTCGATCGCCCCGATGTAAACCCGTTAAAGCTAGAGCTAGAGCCGCATTCAAGCCCCAATCAAACCGAGCTAATCCCTGCACTTGGGAAGTCATTAATCTGCCTCGATCGAGCAAAATAATCAAAGTCTGTTCCTGCTCTGGTTCCAAAACCCGGACTTGGAGGGGTTGCAGGGTGTTAACTTTGCGGGCGGTAGCTTTCCAGTCAATCAAGCGGGGATCATCCCCAGCTCGGTATTCCCGCAACTCGGAAAACTCTGTCCCCATACCTAGGCGCTGCGATCGCTTCCGATTACTACTATTTTCTGTGGTTAACTTCACCGTCAACTGCCGCAACCCAATCAAATCTGGATACACTCGGACTGGGGTACTAGCCTGCACCGTCCAACTATCCCAAGCCAAACCCCACCGCCCCAATTGGCGCACTTGCAGATTTCCCCACTTAAATTCTCCCCGGTGCTGGGGATAAACATGGTAGCTCAGTTCAATGGAGGAGTTGTCATCAATTAGGGCTTCTAGGGGAAGTTTTGGCTGTTTTTGGAGGTCGGTGGTAAATTCCCAAGGATAATGATCGTAGATTTTAATTTGAGTAGGTTTGGTAGTAGGTTTGGGACTTGATTGGGCAAGGTGAGTAGCTCGATCGAGTTTCTTCGAGAGATTAGATTTACTAGTTAATTTATTACTAATTGATTTACTTGGATTTTTTTCCTTGGAGAGATCAATCCCAGAATTAACAATTAAATGTACAGAATTATCCCTGCCGATCGATAATTTGCCTAGGGGTAAACGTTCGACTTGGACTCGATGGGATTGGCTCCGGAAGCGATCGATCACAGCTAAAGCTAGAACAACAAAATCAAATCCAGCAGTGATAGCAATACTCGAATTAATAGTTAAAACATGAGCAAAACCAGTGCCAAGAATTATCCCTAAAAATAATAGAAAGTAAGTTTTAGTGCTAGGAATCATGATTATTTAGTTGTGGCTACTATAGCGATCCTAAATCGCTTGCTAAAAATTAGATTGCTTCTGGTGGATGAGTTCACCCGCCTGCGGCGGGTGAACTGCTATGACTATCTAGGGACGGGAACCTGTTGCAAGATGCTGTTAATAATGCCGGTAATATTCAAGCCATCAAGCATACTTTCGGGGCGGAGAATTAACCGATGGTGCAGGAGGGGAATGGCAACTGCTTTAATATCATCGGGAGTGACAAAGGCTCGATCGTCTAACCACGCCCTCGCCTTCGCTGTTTGCATCCAAGCTACCGTACACCGAGGCGAAGCTCCGATCGCCAGATCTGCGTGTTGTCTCGATCGTTGCACCAGTTCCAGCAAATAATCCATAATCTGGTCATCTACTTGGACTTTACTAACTTCCTGCCGGGCTTGGAGAATTGCGGCTACCGTAGCTACTGGGTTAATCCGTCCCAAATCCTGCCGCTTGGCTTGAAATCCCCCCTGACGATTTTGCAAGATTTTCTTTTCACTGGCTCGATCGGGATAATCGATAATTACCTTAAACAAAAATCGGTCTAACTGGGCTTCTGGCAAGGGATACGTGCCTTCAAATTCCAACGGGTTTTGAGTGGCAATTACCCAAAATAGCTCCGAAAGGGGCAGACTTTCCCCATCTAAAGTCACCTGCTGTTCTTCCATCGCCTCTAGGAGGGCTGATTGAGTCTTGGGGGGAGTCCGGTTAATTTCATCGGCAAGGAGAATCTGGGTAAACACGGGCCCCTTTCTCAGGGTAAATTCTCGTTTTTCCAAATCAAAAATATTGGTGCCAATAATATCCGTCGGTAAAATGTCTGGGGTGAGCTGGACTCGGCGAAAATCTGCCCGGATGAGTTGGGCTAACACCTTCACCATCAGGGTTTTCCCTGTTCCCGGTACGCCCTCAAGAATCACATGCCCCCCGGCCAAGAGGGCAATAATTAACTGTTGAACGGCTTGATCCTGCCCAACCACCACCTGCCCCAGAGCCTTGCCAATGCTCTGACCTAATTTTGCTGGTGAGGACTCAAGATTATTATTTTGCCCCATAGGATTTCTAAATTCTAAATTGTTAACGATCGCCCAGATCAATCCATATGTAGGGTGGGCATTGCCCACCTTACCCTAAACTAAATGCAAGGACTAGTCTAGATGTTATTAGGAATATTAATTTTGGATATTTTGTACATTATACGTGAGTTGCAATAGCCCCTTCTCGAAGGTTTGACTATTCTTGAGAATTAAATTAATCGATCGCCCCAAACTGCCGAATAGATGAATCCCGCCCCCAAGGATCAGGGGAATGATGGAAAGCACAATTTCATCCACCAAACCCTGTCGTAAAAACTCTTGGGCAACCTTGGCTCCGCCATTAATCCAGATATCCTTGGTGGTGAGTTGTCGGGCTTGGTCGATCGCCCCTTGCACCTCTCCTGCCAGAAAAATTAACTCTGCTCCCTCTGGTAGAGTTGCTGGTGGTTGCTGAGCTAGTTGATGGGACAAGACCAGCATCGGCACTGCATAGGGCCAAGGGCAATCCATCTGGGCAACCATCTCGTAGGTACGCCGCCCCGCCACGATCGCCCCAATCCCCGCCGCAAATTCTGCATAGCCATAATCCACGTCCTCAAAGGGATGCAACCAACCCAAGCCATCCTGAGCATCGGCAATAAAACCATCCAAAGAAGTGGCTATGTACAAAATAGTTTTACTCATTGAACTCGATCTAGATTTCAGAACATCACAATATTAGATTAAATATTTCTGGTGCGTTTACGGACAACCCAAATAACGAGGCCAATGACTAGGGTGACAGCGACAATTTTGGAGACTGGGGCAAGGTACACGTCTACTAGTTTGTAGTTGTTGCCCAAGAAATAGCCAGCAGCAGTGAGGAATGTCACCCAAAGGACAGTTCCGATCGTGGAAAATAGCAAAAAGGGCAGCATGGGCATGGCGTTAATCCCGGCGGGGAGAGAAATCAATGTTCTGACTCCCGGCACAAGACGACAGAAAAAAACAGCTTTTTTACCATGGCGATCGAACCAGTGATTTGCCTTATCAATATCCCCTCCAGAAATCCCCAACCATTTCCCGTAGCGGTCTGCCCAGCCCTTAATTCGCTCTTCACTGACCATTTTGCCGAGGTAATACCAAGGGAACGCTCCTAGGACTGTCCCAAGGACTCCGGCGGCGATCGCTGGAACTAATTCCATTTTCCCTTGGGCAGCGGTAAAACCCGCAAGGGGCATAATCAACTCCGAGGGAATTGGCGGAAATAAGTTTTCCAAAAACATCAATAAACCAATCCCTAGATAACCCAAGGAGGTCATGATCTCGACTACCCATTCTTTCATTGGCTATTTAATCCAGTTATTCAAAGCATTTAAGATATTTTAATAAGCCATTTGCCAGTCTTCTCCTCTGGTGAGACGAATTTGGGCGAGGGCAAAGATGGCAGGGATGATCCGTCCGTAGTTGGTGGCGATCGCCTTCCAGCCCAAGTCGGCAACAAAATAGCCCCACAGAGCCGGACTAATCATGGCGAACACCGTCCGCACTGCCCCGTACCGAGCCGCAGTTAGAGCCATCCCTTGTTTTGCGGTTTGCAGAGCCACATAACTCTCCCATTGGGCGGCGGCAGCAAGTCCTCCCTTGAGGACGGCAGATTGAGCAACTTGGTAGGTGGCAAAGTGGAGGGCAAACTGTTGGGCTACCTGTTGGAGGATGGCTGATTTCACCACGGAACTTAGGGCAAGAAGGCTGGTATTTTTGATCAAGCTATTAATCGGGTCGGCACTAATGGCAGCGATCGCCGGAGTTGCCACCCCTAGGGCGGGTAAATTGCTAGACTCGGTGATCGATCGGCTGACTCGACTATTCAGGGCTTGCCGTTCCCGTTTGGGCATTTTTTTCCATGCTTTTTCCAAGAGATGCAGGAAGATTTCCGACTCAATATCGGTGGTGAGTTGACTTTTGGAGTAGGGGATTTTCAGGTAGTGGCAGACATGGATTAGGGCTTGACGGTAGGTAATTTGATCGGCTTGACGACGGAGGACAGTCATGCCATCGGCAGCCAGAAACCGAAACCGAGACTCGATCGCATCCATCCATTCTCCCCGGCTCCGGCTTTGGATCTCCAGCACTTGAGCCGCATTCATATAATCTAAAGGATTAAATTTCGGGCGAAATAGCAACTCCGTCAACTGACGCAATTCTGATTCTGTGGCTAATTCCAAGACACTTCTTAGTTCATCCAACTCCCCTACCCCCAACACCAAAGTTATTAGATCTATTTTTGTTAACATTCTAGCCTTAGTTGCCTAAACCCGGTCATGAAAATTGCCAAAGCTCAGCTAAGAGACGTGACGATCGTAACTTCAGTCTAGCTCTCATTTTTTGCAACAGTCCTCACCCTTTTTGCCAGTAGCGGAGGATAAGCACCAGAGTCGCCGTGTGGAAGGCAGCAATACCAAGGTTGCTAATGACAACTGGGTTGAATAGCGTCCCAACAGTAAGCATAGATAAACTGAATGTCAAGTTTCGGGCTAACCACCTTATCCAGAAAAATTCTGCCTAATCACCTATTGGGGGTGTTAGCCCGACAACTTTGCGATATTAATTTAGACTGATTGCTTATTCTCTTCTTAACCTGAG